>JBILPN010000201.1:0-6430 GCA_044373865.1 Luteolibacter sp.
TTGGCGCGTGAGTGATGGAAATGGAGACGGGCAATTTGATAAGCCTGAGTTCATCAAAGGTTTCAAAGGCCGCGGGGAGCACGGACCGCATGGCTTGGCTGCATCGCCAGACGGAAAGTTCATTTACGTGGTTTCAGGAAATCACACCGACGTCCCAGAGGTGGAGAAATCCATGGTCGCCCGCTCTTGGGCTGAGGATCAACTTTTGCCGCGCCGCCCGGATGCACGCGGCCACGCGCGCGACCGGATGGCTCCTGGCGGGTGGGTCGCACGCTTCACAACCGATGGCGGAAATTGGGAATTGGTCTCCGTTGGCTACCGCAACAGCTACGGCATCGCTTTCAATGAGAATGGTGATTTGTTCACGTATGATTCAGACATGGAGTGGGATCTTGGGATGCCATGGTATCGACCCACGCGCATCAGCCATGTGGTTCCGGGTTCTGAGTTTGGATGGCGGAATGGCACTGGAAAGTGGCCTGCTTACTATGAAGACAGCATGCCAAGCCAACTTGACATCGGCCCGGGCTCTCCCACTGGGGTGATTTCTGGCGCGGGTGCCAAGTTTCCAGCAAGTTATCAGCGGGCGATTTACGCGCTCGATTGGACCTTTGCGACGATGTATGCCGTTCATCTCACGCCAGATGGCGGTGGCTACCGGGCGGAGCGCGAGGAGTTTATTTCAGGGGCGGGACTGCCGCTCACGGATGCGGTAATTGGCAAGGATGGCCGCATGTATTTCCTCACTGGCGGGCGTCGCTCCGCTTCCGCGCTGTGGTGCGTCACTTACACCGGAAGTGAAAGCACCGCTCCCGCGGAGAAATCCGCCGCGCCTTCTGGGGAAATTCCCGCCGGGATCGCGGAAGATCGCTCACTCCTCGAACTCGCTTCCGCAGGGAAACTGCAAGGGGAGGCGGCGACTTCAAAAATCGATGGGCTTTGGTCGCGCCTGGGGTCGGCAGACCGGATTCAACGCTACAGTGCGCGTCTCGTTTTGGAACAGTTGCCGCTGCCAACTTGGGGAGCTCGCCTCACGCAAGAAACTGACACTTGGCGTGTCATCGGTGGCTCGATCGCCGTCGCCCGTGTTGGCAACCAAGAGCAAGCCGCCGCTGCATTGCAGGCGCTGGACCGCCTCAATTGGAGCGAATTGGACACTGCGCAAAAAATCAACTGGCTGCGTGCGGTCGGCTTGGTTTTTGCCCGCAGCGGCCAAGCCGACGAGGCGGCACGGCAAAAGGTGATTTCCAAGATTGACGCCGGCTACCCGGCGAGTGACGAGATGCTCAACCGCGAACTTTGCCGGATGCTTTCCTACCTCCAAGCACCGGGAGTGGTGGGGCGCACCTTGACCTTGATGGATTCCGCCGGACCCTCACCCGCGCCAGATTGGTTGGAGCTTGCCGGTAGAAACGCGACCTATGGGAAGACCGTGAAATCCATGATTTCCAATCTTCCACCTGCACAAGTCATTCATTATGTGTATTGTCTGCGCGTGGTGAAGGGTCCATGGCGGGAGGATGAACGCAAGCGCTTCTTCTCATGGATCACCAAGTTGTCTGGCAATGCAGGCGGCGCGAGTTACTCGGGATTCATCGATGACCTGCGCAAGCAGTCCCTAGAGTCCTGCACGCCAGAGGAGCGTGCATGGATTGAGAAGTTGGACCCCACCATTCCCGCAAATCCATTTGCCAATCTGCCGGCCATCAAGGGACCGGGGCAGGAGTGGACGGTGGATCAAGTGGTGAAATTGGCAGAATCTGGTCTCGATGGCCGGGACCAGAAGCGCGGGCAGGATATTTTCCGTGCCACGCTCTGTGCCGCATGCCACCGCTTTGGTCCTGAGGGCGGTGCCGCTGGCCCTGATCTCACTTCGGTGGGTGGCCGTTTCGCCATCCGCGATCTCGCGGAAGCGATCCTTGACCCTAGCAAGGAAGTTTCTGACCAATATGCGTTTGATTTGATCCAGCGTCGCGATGGCAGTCAAGTCACGGGCAAGATCATCGAGGAAAAGGATGAAAAGTGGATCATCGCCACCAGTCCTTTCGACTTCAGTCAAACCCTTGAAATTGAGCGCAACGACATCCAAGAGATCAAGCGGTCGCCAGTCTCGCCGATGCCACCGGGCTTGGTTAACCGACTCAATCCTGATGAGTTAAAGGATTTGCTGGCCTATCTTCTCGGTAAAAGCTGAGTCGTGACCGAGCGGGCTTTGCCGAGAGCTAAGCCCGCCACAAAAGTAAAATTGCCGGCCCGGATCTCGCGCTGCCTCGATCAAAGGTTGGTGCGGACCGGACGGGATTTTGTGCGACCGGCGGCAGCTTAGTGTTTCGCGCGTTGGAGGAAGAGGTCGATTCCATCCACGAGCGCCAGCCAACTGGCTTCGATGATGTTGTCCGAGACGCCGACCGTGCCCCAAGTTGAAACGCCGTCGCTCGAGACGATGAGCACGCGCGTTTTGGCGGCGGTTGCGTCATGACCGTCAAGGATGCGGACCTTGTAATCGACTAACGACACCGCGGCGATTTCTGGATAGAAAGGGAGCAGGGCCTTGCGGAGTGCGAGGTCGAGTGCGTTCACCACGCCATTGCCCTCCGCGACAGTGAGTTCCGGGGTTCCATCCACGGATAACTTGACGGTTGCCTCGCAAACCGGCGGGTGGCCATCCCGGTATTGGCGGAAGCTGGTGTGATATTCTGTGAGATCAAAGGTTTTGGCGTAGCTTCCGAGTTCGCGGCGGATCAGGATTTCCAGCGAGCCACCGGCGGCCTCGTAGGAGTATCCTTCATTTTCCAATTCCTTCACGCGGCGGAGAATCGCGCTGGCTTCAGAAGATCCTTTTTCAAGCGGGATGCCAAGTTCCTGCGCCTTGACCAAGATGTTTGATTGTCCGCTCAATTCTGAGACGAGGATATTTTGCTCGTTTCCGACGCTTCCGGGGATGATGTGCTCGTAGCTTCGTGCCAGTTTTTGCACGGCGTTCACGTGCATTCCACCTTTGTGCGCAAAGGCGGTGCGGCCGACAAAGGCCGCGCGAGCGAAGTGTGGATTGTTCGAAACATCATCCACAAAGTAGGAAAGTTCGCGAAGCTTCTCCAACTGAGGAACCACCTGCAGGCCCATTTTCAGTTGGAGGATCGGGATGACGGAGGTGAGGTTGCAATTTCCAGTCCGTTCGCCGTAACCGTTGATCGTGCCTTGGATGTGATTTGCCCCAGCGCTGACTGCGGCGAGCGCGTTGGCGACGGCGAGTTCGCAGTCATTGTGCGTGTGAATGCCGACGGGCGTTCCGGGCAGGTGTTTTTTGACGGCTTCGCAAATTTCGATGATCTCCGAGGGCAGGGTTCCTCCGTTGGTGTCGCAGAGGACGAGGCAGCTCGCGCCACCTTCTGCTGCGGCTTGCAGCGTGGCGAGAGCGTGCGCGGGAGAGTCTTTGAATCCATCGAAAAAGTGCTCTGCATCATAGACCACCTCGCGGCCGTATTTGACCAAGTGTGCAACCGTGTCACGGATCATTGCTTGGTTCTCCTCGACCGTTGTTCGCAGAACCTCAGTGACTTGCAGCTCCCAGCTTTTGCCGAAGATGGTGACAACCGGGGTTTCCGCCTCAAGCAGCAAGCGGACTTGCGGGTCCTCTGCAACGGCAGTGTTTGCGCGGCGCGTTGAGCCAAAGGCTGCGAGCTTGGCGTGGTTGAGCTTGAGGTGCTTTGCCTCGCGAAAAAACTCGATGTCCTTTGGGTTGGAGCCCGGCCAGCCGCCCTCGATGTAATCCACGCCAAACTCATCCAAGCGCTTCGCAATTCGGAGTTTATCGAGGCCGGACAATTGGAATCCTTCGCCCTGCGTGCCATCACGCAGGGTTGTGTCGTAGAGAAATAGTGGCTTGGAGCTCATCGGCAGGGGCGCGGAGGCTAAGCGGATCGCTGCCGATGGGCAAGGGGGAAGAGCGTGCATTCCTTGCAATCTGTAATGTCAGGGAGTGAGTGAGGAGTCGGCGCAGCCGCTTGCGCCTCAAACGGGAAGCCGCAGGGAGAAAATCGATCCGCTTGGATCACCCGGCCGGTAGTGGACCGAGCCACCGAGTTTTTCGGCCAGTTGGCGGACGATAAACAGGCCCAGTCCAGCGCCGCTTGAGCCATTTTCAAAGTTTGAGCCGCGGTAGAATTTTCTAAAAAGTTGTGAAACATCGTGGGCGGGGATGCCATGCCCCTCGTCTGCCACCTCGATGATCCACTCCTTGCTGCTGTGGCGTTGGCGCAGGGTGATGAGCGTTCCAGGGGGGGAGAACTTCACCGCGTTCGAGAGCAAATTATCGAGAATCCGTTCCAGCGCTTGGGGTTCGCTCGCGATTTCCCCTTCGCTGAGTTGGTTGACGATTTCGATTTTTCGTTCCTCGGCAACTCGGCGGATTTTTTCAATCGAGCGCTCGGCGATGTCTTGGATTTTCAATTCGGTCCGGAAGCTTTTTTCGATCATGTTGGTCTCGGCCTTGTGCGCATCCAGAAGATGCGCGATGAGCGAGAGCTGTCCGTCACACGTGGCAAGGCACTCTTTAACCACCTCAGAATAAGGGTTTTCCGTCCATTTTGGGTTGATTTTGAGAATCGTGAATAGCGAGTGAAGGTTGAGAAGTGGGCTGCGGAGATCGTGTGCGGCGATGGCCATGACCTCGTCCATTTCGCGTTTCTTTGCATCAAGTTGTTGGTTTGCCGCACTTAAAGTTGCGTTTGCGCGCACCATCAGGCGGCCCTGTTGAAAGTTTTCCCAGCGTTGATTGAAGCGGCAGCACGAGGCGAGCGCCGCGAGAACGACGCCCTCTAGCCCGTTCATCAGCGCCGCCCCAGCGCTGCTGCCGTTGTGGAGTTGCAGCGTGGTGAAAAGCAGATGATTTGCCATCAGCAAGGACAGCGCGGTGCGCATCGGCAAATGAAGTAGCACGGCAGGTAAAATCACTCCGATCGTGTAAAACGAGTTCTCGCCGATGAGCGGGCTGAGCAGGAGCGAGAAGCCGTTGATGGATCCAAGGCACAGGGCAAAGCCTAGGACCACTGTGGAATGGGTGGCGTGCAAGCGCGTCGAAGTCTTACGGCTCCAAACGATCAACGCCATGAAAGCCAAGGCCAGAGTGAGATTGGCGATGCACCAACCGAGCAGCATGGCATGGCCAAGCACCCATGGATTGAGAGCAAGAGCCAGCAAGCCGAGCGGCAACAAAACCGCGAGTATCCTCACCATGCGGCACAGGTTGCCCGGCGTGAGCACGTTTTCCAGGAACTCAATCCGCTCCTGTTGTGGCACGCCAGGACACCCCCATTTGAGGATCTCTGGGGGCGGTGGATTCACGCAATTGATGCTGGAACTTGCGAGGATTCAGTAAATCGAAGGGCCTCTTGATCCAGTTCCTTGCCGGAACGGAGTGCGAGCTTGCTCTTGATTCGCTCTCGGTGCGTGCCAACGGTTTTCGGGCTGATTCCAAGTTTTTCGGCAATTTCCGAAAGCCGGAGACCCGCGCCAATCAGTCGGAACACATTGAGTTCCTGATTGGAAAGGTGGTTGAAGCCATTTTTCCCCTGGCTGCTACCGGCTCGTCCGTAGTTGTCGAGAATCGCCTGTTTTACCGATTCCGTGGCGTAGGTTCCGCCCTCGGAAGTGCGGCGGAGCGCCTCGACCAAGAGCAAAAGCCCGGATTCCTTGCCGACGAAACCGCGGGCCCCTGCGCGCAGGGCGCGTGGCGCGTAGGTGAGCTCCGGCAGGCTGGAAAAGACCACAATTTTGGTTTGTGGGCTAACTCGCTGGAGTTCCGGGATCAATTCCAAGCCACCACGGCCGGGAAGGACCAAGTCCAAAACCAGCAGATCCGGCTTGAGGCGTTCCGCCTCGACCAGCGCTTGTGCAGCGTCGGTGGCAGAAGTGACGAACGAAAAATCTGTGGTTTCGTTCAAGACAGTTTTGAGTCCCAGCGCGACGATCGGGTGATCATCCACCAAGACGACCAATTTTTTGGGGGGGGTCATCGAGGAGATGCCTATCTGCTTTGCCGCCTGAGGACAAGAGAGATTCTGAAATATCGCTTAAAAAGATTGTCAGCACTCTGCTTCAGTTTGTCCGCAGTGATGCCACAGGTTGGGGTCGATTTCATGACGGGCGCAGCGAGCGAGTTTTTCCGCGTCGGTGCCTGCGTGTAGGATGGCGAAGAGCGTGGAGCCGGATCCGCTCATGAGAGCGGCCCGCGTTTCGTCGCGCGCGAGGAGCCATTGCTTGAGCTCCGCGAGGAAGCGGTGCTTGCCGAAAACCGGAACTTCAAGGTCGTTGAGAATCGGGATTCCATCCACGATTTGTGGAGCGTAGGAAATTCCCGGCAATTTCGTTGAGGTGAGGAAGCGGCCGTATGCGTCGGGCGTTGCGACGCTGAATGCGGGCTTGAGCAGGA
>JBILPN010000202.1:0-6428 GCA_044373865.1 Luteolibacter sp.
TCCCGAGCCACCTGGAAAAATGATGAAACCATCTGAATTTTCGATCATGATTTCCATCCGCGTGTAAATATCTGGCTTCAACCAGAAACTCGACAGCCCCACTGGCAAGCCCTCAAGCTCAATGATGTGCGGCACGTTCGAGCCACCCGTCCAGCCGCCAGCATCCACTGAACCGCGGACAACTTCCCCCATAATCCCCGAATTTCCGGCGCCGGAAACGCAGCCAAGACGATTCTCTGCGAGCAACCTGCCCAAAGCATATCCGTCTTCCAAATACGCGGGATCTTCGATCGAAGCCGAGCAGAAAACACAAATGCTCCCCTCATGATCCACCGGCAGTGGAGTTTCAAATGACACCGCGGTATTCACGCCGATTTTCTCCCGCCCGACACTGGGCAGGCCAACCCGACGCGCCGACGTGAGAAGCTCCAGAGCCTCCTCTGGCGACTCCGCGAGGAACAGGTAATCCCGGTGATTTTGCCGGACCGTCCCCATGCGGTTCAAGTGCGCAAGCAGATCAAACAGCCGATTCCACGATTGATCGGTGTTCAGCAAGACCGTGGGTTTGCCCGATAGATTTACATCAAGCGTTTGATAACCGACGAAAATTGAAACTGCCTTGAACAAATCTTCAAGCGTCGCGCCGGGTGTGAATACAAACGCATCCGACTCGATGATTTTTCGCTCAATGTTCGACAGCGAAATCCGCTGATCCCCATTCGAGTTATAAATATCCCAACCCTTGCTGAAAAGGCTGTATAAGAGACGGGCACGGACTTCACGGTTGGGGTCTTTTTCACCGCGAACGGTTCCTGCAAGGCGGACTTTTGGCATGGTTTTAACGATTGAGTTTTGAATTAGGCAATTTCCATGCCGATTAGAGTAAAATATCGACGAATCGGTGCATTTTCTGCATATTGAAACTCATGGACTCATTCATGCAAGCAGCAATTCAAGAAGCGATGACCGGATTGGCAGAAGGCGGCATCCCGATTGGCAGTGTTCTGGTTTACCGCGGCGAGATCATCGGGCGCGGACACAACCGCCGAGTTCAGAGCGGCAGCACAACACTTCACGGCGAAATGGATGCCCTGGAAAATGCCGGACGCCGCAGCGCGGAGGTTTACCGCGAGTGCACAATTTACACAACCCTCTCACCCTGCTCGATGTGCAGCGGGGCCATCCTCCTCTACGGAATCCCAAAAGTGGTGATCGGGGAAAACCAGACTTTCCTAGGCGAGGAGGAACTTTTGCGATCCAGAGGGGTCGAGTTGGTGGTCCTCAACGATCCAAGTTGCGTGGAGATGATGGCCCGATTCATCGCCGCCAAGCCCGCGTTGTGGCATGAGGATATCGGCGAGTCCTAAGGCCCCGGCCTTTTGTCCTACCGCGCTTTCCAGCGATCTTCGATCGACATCAGCGCCGGCTTGTTTCACTCTCCATCAAGCATGCACGCCTTCCAAGCCACCCCCCTGGTGCTTCTCTTCACCGCAATCACCGCCGCCTCAGCCCCGCGATTCGCGGCAGTGAATGTGAAGGAAATTTACTCCAAACTGCCTTCCACGCCGCTCCTTCAAGAAAAAGTCAAACAGGAGCGAGAGGCGATCATGAAGGGAGAATCCGCCGAAGAATTGCGGAAACTCCTCAGCGATTTGCAAAGCATCCAAGCGAAACTCGGGGATAAAACCGTGCGGCAAGATGAAAACAAATATCGGGATCTCGCACGAACCTATGAGCTCAAACGACAAGAAGCACAAGCAGCTCAAGCCCAATTCGAGACAAAAAAGGAAGCGACTCAAAAGGAAATCAACCGAAAAATGGTCGCACAGATGCAAAAGTCACTGAAGCGGATCCTACTAATCTCAGCAGAAATTGCCGAGCAGCGTGGCTTTGATTCGGTGATCGACAGCTCGGGCAACAGCAACACCGGCGTCCCATTTGTGCTCGTCATCAAAGACGCACCGGACCTCAGCGCAGAAGTCCTAGCCACCCTAAAATTTTTAGAAATTCCACTCATTTCCGAGCCAAAAGTCGCAGAAGCGCCAGCGATTGACGGCGCGCCCTGAGCGAGTGAAACTTCGCAACTGCGCACCATGGAAACTCTCACCGAAATTCTCACCCAACCCTTCAGCTGGGGCCTGCTCCTCGGCTTGCTCATCGCTGGATTCATTTGGAAATCCGGCTTCACCGCGCGTCGCACGGCCGCCCGCGAACTCAAACGGCTGGAGGATGAGATGAAACAATTGCAAAGCCACCTCAACACCCAACTCAAAATCACCGCCAGCGGCCATGAGACGCTTCAAGCGGAGTTGGAGGCGCTCCGCAAGCAGAACGAAATTCTACGCATCAACCATGCCGCACTCATGCAAAAACCCGGACGCGCCGAGCAACGGGCCTTGCAGATCCAGGAAATCGCCATCCGCAGCATGCGCGAACAAGCACCCGGATTCGCCTCCGCATGGGAAAAATCCTTGCGTCAGGCAGAAACGGAAATCGAGTCCGCTGAATCCGGATTCAGCAAATTGGTGCGGCGCGTGATCCCAAGTTTGGGGAATTCAGGCACTGCTAACACCCCCGCTGAGCCGGGGGATTCCTTGCAACAACCATGATTCCAGCTCCCGCCCAACGCGAGGCACCACCCGCGGCGCGTTAGCGAACTTGCCGAATTCCAGCAGGCAGCTTCACCACCGATTTCACCGATCCGTCAGTCTGCCGATCATGCCGGACCTGAATCACCCCCTTGGGCGTAGGGTAGCTGCCCTCCGCCCAAGCGAGACGTCCGAGATTCGGCTCAATTTTCACTTCTGCAAAACCCGGCGACACCGGCGTGATGCCGAGCACGTTTTTGCTCAACCAAGCCGTGGGGCCACCAGCCCATCCGTGGCAAAAACTGTGCCGGAAGCCGACATAGCAATGCGCACCAAAATCTCCGTGCAAGTCTTTCTTGCCCGCTGCCACCGGTTCATCGATCCGCCCTGCGTTCTCCGTCCAAGCGAGATCGAAATCCTCCCAAAATGTCGTCGCGCCGAAGTCGAGCATCCCGCCCCAGTATTGGCTGATGAAGTCGAGTCCCGTGTCGATATCCTTGGACTTCGCCAGCGCGTTGAGGACGTAAAACCCATAAAAAGTGCTCAAATCCTTCGGGCCATCCTTCTTCAATTCCGCAGCAACGGCAGACGCATCGCGCATCCCTGCCAGAGCAAGGAGAGCTGCCGGAGATTTCCGACCGCTAGACGGCGGAACGTGTGTGCGCAGTCGCCTTGCCGTTTCCTGACAAAGCGCAGCGGTCTCATGGTCGCCAAGAATTTTACTCAGTCGCGCGCCACTCTCCATCGTCATGGTCATCATCGCCTGGAGGCCTTCATGCACCGCAGTCTTGTTCTCAAAGGTAGGCCAGTCGAGAAATCTCATGCCATCCAAAGTCTCTTTGCCCTGGGCATCAACAAACCCTGCCAGACGCTTCAACAAAGCGGATAGGTAGGTCTTCTGCTGTTTGAGATAGTCCAAATTTCCGTGATGAAGATACCATTCCTCGTGGATCAAAATCCACCACATCGAGTATGAACTGATGCCATTCATCCACTCGGTTACCGGCGTGACATCACGCGTCATGTCCAAACTGTTTGGAACCACCTCGTTGTGACCGAAAACGCTATTGATCACGCTGACTTCCGGGTGCATGTCGCCCAACCAGACGAGTCGGTCGCGCTTGATGCCATCCCAGAGAAACTCCTGCATGTTCAGATGCACCGTGTAGGCTCCCGTCTCCCAAATTTGATTCAAACGCTCATCCGCACACTTGAACGAGCCAAGGTATGGGACGTCGCGCAGAGTGAGAATCGCCCGCACCTGGCTGAGTTCCACGTTGATCTTCGCATCCGCGTTATCGATCCGCACAAACCGAAATCCACTCGGGCCAACGGTGGTTTTACCCAACCATGGCAACTTCACCACTTGGTCGCGAAGCGCGTGATCATTTTGCGCACCCCGCTCACCGACTTCCGCCATCGTTTCCGCGACTGACTCGCCAAAGCGGATGCGCACCGCTGGCATCTCCTTGCTCTCGGTCATCGGCGTGAACAACTCGATTGACCCGGTGATTTCCACGCCGAAGTCAATCACGATGCCCGCACCGGGCTTCATCACCAGTGGCGGTGAGGGCTCAACGAGCACCGCTTGCCCGCTCTTCGGCTTTAGCAAATTCTCCTCATTTTCCAAACCGCCCGCCGTGCCCCAAACCACGCGCGTGGGCTGCACCACGAACGAACTCAGGGGGCTTTTTACCACGACGGTTTCCAGGGCTGGCGGCAACGCGCTGCTGGATAGAGACGTGGCTAGCAAGCCCGCAATGATGAGCCCCGAGAGCGATTCCATGACACAAGTGGCGATGAAAGTTAGAAATCGAACTGGTCGATGTTTTCCTTGGTGAAGACGAATGGCTTCCCAAGGACGATGTTATCGCCAGTGACTGCGATGCTGCCAAGTTTGCCGGCCTTGAACTCTGAAGCTCCGGCAACGAGTTCACCCTTGGCGACGGCGGCAGCGGCCATGATCGAAAGATAACCGAGTTCCTCGACGTTCCACAGGACAACTGCTTGAGTGACGCCTTCCTTGACGTAAGCGCGGTTTTCACTGGGAAGACCAAGGCCGAGGACTTTCACGTCACCGGCTTTGCCCGCCTGTTTCACGGCTTCCGCTGCTCCGGGAACGGCTGGCGAGCAGACGGCGATGATTGCCTTGAGATTCGGGTAGGCACTTAACAGATTGGTCGCTTCCTGCTGAGCCTTGTCCTTTTGATCGTCGCAGGGCTTGATGTCCACAAGCTTCATGTTCGGGTATTCGGAGGCTTGGCGCTCCTTGATGTATTTAATCCACTCGTTGAGATTGGATGCTGTTAGGGTGCCGGTGATGATAGCGAACTCCCCTTCCCCGCCAGTGAGGCTTGCTGCGGTGTCAATGAGTTGCTCGCCGATGCCTTGGGCGGTGGCTTGGTTCACAAAAAACGAACGGGCATCCGGTTGCGCGTCGGCATCGAAGGTGATGACTTTGATCCCGGCTGCCTGAGCCTTTTTCAGAGCGGTAGAAATGGAATCGCGGTTTTCACAAGCGGCAGCGATGACATCCACACCATCAGTGATCCAGTTCTCCACAATCTCATTTTGTTTGGCGGGATCGGAGTTGATCGGGCCGTCGAATTTCAGCTCCGCGTCGAGTTCGGCAGCGGCGGCACGAGCACCCTTTTCGCAGGTGACGAAGTATTGGTTACCCTTGCTTTTCGGCAGCAGGCCAATGGTGAGTTTATCGCTGGACTCAGTCTTGCTGCACGAAATGAAGGGCAGGGTGGACACAAGGGCGATGGCGGCGAGGAATGTTTTGCGTTTCATGGGCTGGTGGTGCTGGGTTTGATGGTTGAAAGAGACTGCTTTCGCGCGCGGCGGACGGCGAGCGTTTTTGTAGATGCACCGATCGTAAGGGCGGTGAGAAGAAGCAGTCCGGTCAAGAGTCCGGACAACTCGCGGGCGACGCTGGCGATAGGCTGGTCAAGAATCCGGTAATCCGAAATCCGAGTCAGGCCGTTGTTGAGGAAGGCGAGGGCAATCCAGCCAAGAAAGGTGCCGCCGACCGTGCCGGAACCACCGAAAATGCTCACTCCGCCGAGCACCACCGCCGTAATGGCGAGCAACTCGTAGCCGATGCCCGCATTGGCCCGGGCCTCGCCAAGGCGCGCAACCAAGATCACGGCGGCCAGTCCAGCTAGAGCACCAGCAAGTATGTAGGCGATGCTGGTGTTGCGCGCGACGGGAATGCCGGCGTAGCGCGCGCCTTCCGGCGAGTAACCAATGGCTCGGAACGAACGGCCGAGAGTGGTATGGTGGACCATCAGATAGATCCCCGCCGCAAAGACGATGAATACCCAGACTTGCGCGGGGATCCCGGCGAGATCCGAATTCCCCAGCGCGAGGAAAGACTCGGGAAATCCAGAGTAGGATTCCGCACCGCGAGTGAGCGCCTCGGCCAGACCGCGGAACAGGGAAAAGGTGCCGAGCGTAACGATCAGCGGTGGCAGGTTCAACCGAGTGATGAGCACGGCGTTGAGCCCTCCGCCGAGCGCGCCAGAGCCGACGGCAAGGAAAGCCGCTAGCCATGGGTCCAGCCCGAGCACATTCACCATCATCCCAAACAGGACCGCGCACAGCCCCATCATCGAACCGACGGATAGATCGATGCCACCAGTTAGAATGACCGGCGTCATGGCGAGCGCGAGCAGGCCGATTTCCACCGAGTGCCGGAACACGTTAGACATGTTTCCACCCGTGAGAAAGCGCCGCCCGAGCGCGTTGAACAGGATCACCTCGAAAAGGATCACCAGCACCAGCACCATTTCATGGCGGGCGAAGAGGGATTTGATAGAGAACGACCGTGTGGTG
>JBILPN010000203.1:0-6373 GCA_044373865.1 Luteolibacter sp.
CATCACGCTCCATTTTACTGGTTGGCCGAACCGACCAGAAAAGAAATCCTAGGGTTGAGTGGATTTAAAATGTTAAACATCTCAAGTGAAGTGCGGCCATTGTGCCGATTCAACAACTTCCAGAACGAGCCCATGAGACCTTCCCGATTTTCCATTCCCGTCTTCCTGCTTGCCTCCGCCTGTGCTTGGGGCGAGTCATTTGAAATCTTTCCTGTAGGAAGCTTTACCGACTTGGAGACCGGCATCGGCAGTTGGTCGGCGCAGGATCATAGCGCGCGGATTCATGAGGGCCGCGGCAAGAGTGGCAAACAATCGCTGCGCATCGTTGGCGAGGGAGAGCGCGCGGTCGTGCTCAAACTTGCAAATCTTGCGGAAAAGGGAACATTACTCGCATTTCAGGCCGAACGTTGGACGAAGCGTGACCCATTTGAATTTCGCATCGACGTCAAGGGGGCAGGGACATGGAAAGAAATCTATAAGGGAGACGATGAGGTGAGGGTTGGGGGTTTTCTAACTGAAGTTCGAATTCAACTGCCAGAGGGAACGCGTGAAGTCCGTTTCCGGAGCACATCCCCGGAAGATGCAGGTATTCTAATCGATGACGTGCAAGTTCATCGTGCGGGTCCGGCGCTGGCGACTTCCGTGGAGGTCGTGCAAGCGGTGTGCCCAGCTTTTATTCGCCAGGATTTCAATCCGATCCTCGGTTTTCGTGTGACCGTTGAAGGCAGTGAGGGCGAGGTATTTCTTGAAGGCATTGAACTCGGCTTCGGTGGAACCACACACATGGAGGATATCGAGTCATTCAAAATTTTCACCGGACAAGCAGACCCATCCGCAGATGCCGGAGAGGTGATTGCGAAAGGAAATCGTATTTCTGATAGAATCTCTTTGCCTCTGAAGCATGGGCTTGCAGCTGGCGAGCATTGGTTCTGGGTTTCTCCCGTGTTGAAGAAAAGCGCCTCGATCGATGGCCGTGTGGACGCCTCGGTTTTCCGCGTGAAGGCAGGTGGCAAGGTCTTGGTTCCAGCGCAGCCATCCCCGGAAGGATCTCAGCGGATTGGTTATGCTGTTAGGTTGCCGGGCGATGATGACTCGAAGTCCTATCGAATTCCTGGCCTGGTCCGCACCCATGCAGGCACCTTGCTTGCGGTGTATGACATTCGTTATCGCCATGCCGGCGACCTTCCGGCAGACATTGATGTCGGAGTTTCTCGAAGTGCCGATGGGGGGCAGAGTTGGGAGCGCATGATCGTGGCCATGGACATGGGAAATGATCCGAAGCATAGCTTTGACGGTGTCGGCGATCCTGCAATTTTGGTCGATCCAAAAAGTGGACGGATTTGGATTGCCGCATTGTGGAGCCATGGCAACCGGGGTTGGAATGGCTCTGGTCCCGGAATGACGCCGGAGGAGACCGGACAGTTCATGCTGGCACACAGCGACGATGATGGAAAGACTTGGTCCAAGCCCATCAACATCACCCCGCAAGTCAAGGATCCGGCATGGCGACTTTGCTTCAACGGACCCGGAGCCGGCATCGCGTTAGATGACGGAACACTTGTTTTTCCCGCACAATACCGTGCGGCCGATGGCAAGCCGTGGTCCACCATCATCTCGTCGAAAGATCAAGGGGAAAGCTGGCAGATTGGCGACGGTGTGAAGAGCGATACCACCGAGGCTCAAGTGGTTCAGTTAGCGGACGGCCGGATCATGATCAACTGTCGCGACAACCGCGGCGGTTCACGGACGGTTGCGGTTTCGCGGGATCTTGGGAAGAGTTGGGAATTTCATGCGACAGACCGCAGTGCCTTGCAGGAACCGGTGTGCATGGCCAGCCTGCTGCGGTGGAAGCATCCGCAGCACGGCGACCTAATGTTATTCTCCAATCCTAACACCAAAAACGGGCGTTATAACATGTCTTTGAAGCTTTCTCGTGATCAGGCCATGACTTGGCCTGATTCCGCTGCCCGTCTCTATGACTCTCGTTCGTGCTTCGGCTATTCCTGCCTTGCTCCCGCAAGTGCCGACCACGTAGGCGTGCTTTATGAAGGGAAAAGTTCGATGCTCTATCTCAGGCTGCCGCTCGATGAGTGGTTTAAATAAATCCAATCATTCCGCCCCAAGTGCATGAGGCGGAGTTGTTGCCAGTTAGGAAAGAATTTGAGCGCCGCTAAGCCGGCAAATCATCCGCGGCGTGATAGGCCGGTCGCTGGACTTGCGGGAAACAGCCAGGAGGCCAGCCAGCCGATGATGAAGCAAACCGCGCAGCCGATGAAGGCGTATAGCAGACCCGCGATCGGTGCTTTTGTTAATTCGATGGATACCACCGCCGTGAATCCTGTGAGAGCGCCAATGAGAGCGCCTGGTCCGTTCGCACGTCGAGTAAATACGCCGAGTGCGAAGAGTCCACCAAGCGATCCGGCCGTGAGCCCGATCAAGGTGTTAAAAGCGGCGAATGCCGATTGTAAATCGGATTCAGCCATCCACAGCGCGGTGGCCGTGCCGAGGCTGCCGACCCCCATGACCACCCACTTGGCTGCGGCCAGGTAGGTCGAATCATTCCGGTTTGGCCGGAAAATTCGCATGTCGAAATCTTTGCTCCATGAGGTGGCGATGCTGTTAAGTGAGCTTGAGATGGTGGATTGAGAGGCAGCGAAAATAGCGGCAATGAGGATTCCTGAGACCCCAAGCGGAAGTTCATGCATGATGAAATGAGGGAGGATAGAGTCGGTTTTTATCATCGCAGGATCGAGTCGTCCGGGGTGGGTTTTGTAGAAGGCATAAATTGCCACCCCGAGTCCGAAGAAGAGCATGGAACCGAAGATGGACATCCACATCGTCATCCAAAGCGACTTGCGCGCTGCGCCGATATCCTTGGTTGTGACATAGCGTTGCACGACATCTTGGCCCGAGGTATAGGGCACAAATGAGTTGAAGAAGAATGCAACAAACAGCACTAGCGCCGATCCCGTGGTATTGCTGCTCCAATCGAGCGAGCGCCAATCGAGATTCCCAAAACCTTTTGCATCTTGGCTAGCAATTTGGAGCATTCCGCCGAGACCGCCATCCACTTGGGATACCGCGAGGATGAAGCAGAGCGCCGCGCCACCCAGAAGAACGAGGGCTTGGATTGCATCCGTCCAGACGACTGCCTCGATTCCGCCGATCACGGTGTAGATCATGCATAGTACGCCGATTGCTAGAATGGCGGTGGAGACGGGAATATCAGAGACCACTGCCAGAGCTAGCGCGGGAAGATAAAGCACGATGGCGACACGCCCGATGTGAAAAAGGATGAACGACAAAGCTGCGAAAATCCGGCAGGGTAAATTGAAGCGTTTTTCTAGGTATTCGTAGGCGGACGTTAGGTCGAGCTTGCGGAAAAACGGAAGATAGAAAAATGCTACCAATGGAACGACGAGCAGGATTGGGAGTTGTCCGAGATACCAGCTTGCATCCGTCTGATAGGTTCGCGCGGGGATGCCCATGAACGTGAGTGAGCTGAGCATCGTGGCAAAAATTGAGAGTCCTGCGACCCACCATGGGATGCGCTGGCCACCGCGGAAATAGCGATCGGTAGTTCCAGATTGCTCGCGTCTCATGAACCAGATCCCGACAGCGATCATTCCGCCTAGATAGATGATGACCATGGTCCAGTTTAACCAACCAAAGTTGGAACGTGCGGCTGCGCTTGTCATTGCAAGAACCTTTGGTGTGCGCGTTGCCGGGCGAATTTCGCCGCTGGGGATGATCAGCTCGCCATGCCAAGCGAGCGTCGGCACGGTGACCGTTGCCGACCATGTTGTCGGGATTTCGCCGTGGTTTGCCCAAGTTCGCGTCAGGGTATCATAGGCAAGGATGCTGCGTGAAAATCCGGGATGGGAGGAAGGTGGCTGGAGTCCGACCTGTGAGCCATCATCGCCACCAATCACCAAAAAATGGCTGGCACCGGAAGCGGGTGCAGGCGAGGGGGCCGCCACGGCGGCGCGAGGCATTTTTGTGATTTCTTCCCAGCCGGTGCTTGGGTGGTAGCGCCAGGCGTCCCGCAGGTAGCTTCGCGTGGGCTTTCCTTGCGCATCGGGAGCTAGCGACGCGCCAGACATTACGAAGAAAGCGCCCTGTTGGACGGCCGCGACGGCGAGGATCCTTGGTGGTCCGGGAAAATCTTTCTGTTTCCAGCCGCGGTCGAGCGCGTCGAGATCAAGCATGAGGTGAAGCGCTTCCGCGTGCGTGGCACCCGGCTCGCGAATGCCCCCGACGAGGTGGACGGTTCTGCCTAGCAGGGCTCCAGTCATTTCTGCGAGTGGCAGTGGCAAGGGTGGATAGAGCTTTGATTTCAAGGAGCCTGCTTCCCACGTTAGCAGATAGCATTCCGGGTGGTGGCGTTCAGCGTCGCTGCCGCCAATGCATAGGAGCCCCTCGCTGAGGCTCACTGAGACGCCATATCCACGGGGGCCGGGCAGCTTGCCTGCTAGGTGCCACTTGCCCCCTGGGTGGTCCAGCACGAAGGCCCTGTCATGCCAAGTTTTGCTCCCACCTTCCCAGGGTGGCGCATCGGGGAAGTTTGCTCCACCCGCTACGATGAGGCTGCCGCTGGTGATGCCGGCGAAGCTGCCTGCGAAGCCATGTGAGTCCGGCAGTGGAGCCAGTTCACGCCAGCTATTGCCTGCCATGGCGATGCTTGCCATGCATAGTAGAATCAGGATAAGGCGCTTCATTGCAGGCAAGGTCTTGGTTAGGCAGGGTATGACAGTTGGCGGCACATCCAAAGTGCGCGGGGGTGGTGGAAGAAAGATTTCCAGAGAGAGCCTTTGAGTGTGTTCGATGGGGTTCCATCGCGGTGGAGATATCCAAACCACTCACCGTGATCTGGATCGCTAAACTTTTCGAAGGCCCAGACGCGGAGTTTTTCGTGCCAGGTGTAATACTTCAAGTCTCCAGTCATTCGCCAAGCCATAAGTGTGGCGATCAGTGCTTCGTCATGCGGCCACCAGAATTTCATATCGTGCCAATATTCCTGAACTGGCCTGCCATGGACGTCACGGAAATAGAAAAGTCCGCCGTATTCATCGTCCCATCCGCGCTCCCACATCCAGTCGAGCATATTGCATCCCAGCTTCAGCAGAGTGTCGTCCTTGCGATGGCGGGCTTCTTCCATCACGAACCATGCGGCCTCGATGGCGTGTCCGGGATTGAGCATGCGTCCGTCGAAGTGATCCACGATGCTGCCGTCTGGGGCGACGGATTCCATGACGACCTTCAGGTCAGGCTTCACGAAAAGACGAACGATGTCATTCAAGCAGCGGTCGATCCAATTCGTGAGATGCGGGTCTTCACCGAGGTGTTTGCGAAGTTCTTGTGCGGTGACAAGCGTGATCATCCGTGTGCCGATTCCCTCCATGGGTCTGGCGCCAGTGAACTTGGGAGGTATCCTGCCAGGTGTAAAATTCCAATCCGTGAATCGGTCGAACCAATGACGTGCCCGCTCTGCCGCTGCGGAGGAGCCTGTGACGGAAGCATGTGCTGCATGTGCGATCGCGGCGAAACTCTCGCTATAGGCATAGCGCCGTTTGCGGAGTGGAGTGCCGTCCCGCGCGACGTGGAAAAACATTCGTCCATCGCTGGGATCGACGCATTTTTGTTCAAGGAATGCCAAGCCGCTTTCCGCCCAGGCCAGCCATTCAGGGCGTTGTTCCAGTTCTTGATAGAGAGTGAGCAGCATCCAACTCATTCGTCCTTGTGCCCAGACCGACTTGTCATCATCGGCGAGCGTGGCGTCGCGGTCGAAACAATGCAGGAAGCCACCGTGCGTTTCGTCGATGGCGCGGGGAAACCAAAATGGCAGGCAATTTTCTAGAAGTTGCTGTTGGTAGAAAGTCGCAAGTTGCATCATGCCGGGACGAGGTGTTTTTGTGGGACATTGATCGGTTTGGCGCCCCACTGTGTGAAACCAAGTTCTTCGAGCCGGATCATTAGCGCGTCCATCTGAGCGTCGCTGGGATTGCCCAGAGGCAGTCTTGCCGGGCCGACAGGAACGCCGAGTCGCGCCATCAGAGCTTTGGCGGTGCCAAGGAATCCGGTAGCGGCGATGGCGTCGATCATCGAGATCGCGACTGATTGCAGGTGGCGCGCCTCGGCAAGATCGCCACGGTTGAAAGCTTCGATTAGATCTAGATAGAGGCGTGGAGCCCAGTTGTAGGTGGAGCCTACGCCGCCGCGGGCCCCGGTGGCGAGGGCGGCTAGCAGTGTTTCATCCACACCCCAGGGTAGGTCGAAGCGCGTGCCTGCGGCATCGAGCGAGCGGCGGTAGGAAACGAGGTCTGGGTTGGTGAATTTGATGCCGACAAGATTCGGTATGCGGGTGGGTGCTTCT
>JBILPN010000204.1:0-6367 GCA_044373865.1 Luteolibacter sp.
GCCCAAATCCAAAATCCGGATCTGCAAAATCTACCTTTCCAAGAAGCTGGCTATGGCAAGTGGTATGAAAAACTCCTCTTGGGCGAAGAAATCAGCGGCTTTCCCTCAAATTTCCCTCCCGAGCAACGCGACATTCTCGTCGCTCAAGACATCCGCTCCATGGTAATTGTCCCCATCTTCGCCTCCAAACGGCTATGGGGATTTATCGGCTTCGACGCCTGCACGGAGGATCGTGTCTGGCAATCTTGGGAAGTCTCAATCCTCCGCTCCGCCGCCGCGAACATCGGCCTCCGCCAAGTCGTGCAAGATGAGTCGGACGCACTCGTCCTCGCTCACCAACAAGCGCACCAAGCCGCTCTCAACGCAGAAAAGGCCAATCAAGCCAAGAGCACTTTCCTCGCGACCATGAGCCACGAAATCCGAACTCCTCTCAACGCGGTCATCGGCATGGCGTCACTCTTGGAAACAACTTCTCTCAACTCACAACAACAGGATTTCGCCTCCACCATCCTGAACTCCAGCAACTTCCTCCTGGAAATCATCAACGACATTCTCGACTACTCACGCATCGAAAGCGGGAAAATCGATCTCGAAGCAGCTCCCATCACGCTCGCCGACATTTGCCGCGACGCCTTCGACATCATCCGCACGAATGCCGCAGGCAAGGACATCGAGCTCATCGCTCACATCGCCCAAAACCTCCCGCCTCAACTTGAGGGCGACCACGCTCGCATCCGCCAAATCCTGATCAACCTCCTCGGAAATTCGGTGAAATTTACGCCCAGCGGCTTCATCAGCCTCAGCGTGGATGGCCACCAAACCCCAGACAAAAATTGGGCGATCTCCCTCAAGGTCTGCGACTCTGGCGTCGGCATCGCTCCCGAGATCCTCCCCCACCTCTTCAGTCCATTCATCCAAGAGGACTCGTCCACGACCCGCCGCTACGGCGGATCTGGCCTCGGTCTCGCCATCAGCAAGCGCCTCGCCAAACTGATGGGCGGGGACATCTCGGTCCTCAGCACACCCGGCAACGGCTCGTCCTTCACGGTCACGCTCTCATTGGCTCCTGCGGCTCTTAGCTCCGCCCTTGCCGACCCGCTCCCACGCCGCAACGGCACCTCTCAACTTTCAATTTTAATCGTGGATGATAACTCGATCAACCGACAAATCCTCGAGGAAACTCTCGCCATCTGGGGACTGTCTTGCCACCGCGCCGCCAGCGCACGCGAAGCCATCGAGCTCTGGAATCTGTCTGGCCCCTACGATCTTGTCATCACGGATCACCACATGCCCGAGATGAATGGCGCGGACCTCACTCTCCATCTTCGCGCTCTACCGAACTCAGCACACACTCACTTCAGTCTCCTCAGCTCGGAAACCAACTTGTCCTCAGATGTCCGCAACGCTTTTCACGAGGTGGGCTCAAAACCAATCTGGCCCTCCTACATCCACGGAATCCTAACACGTGCCTTCCCGGCCGCCGTCACTCCCAGCGACACATCTTCGAAACCTCTCGATGAATTTGAGTCCGAGCGCCTTGGCCACCTGAAGGTGCTCGTCGCCGAGGACAACTCGACCAACCAAAAAGTCATTCGCCTCCTCCTCCGCCGCCTCGGCATCGAGGCGGACCTGGTCGCCAACGGATTGGAGGCCGTCAACGCCAGCAGCGCCCAAGCCTACGATATCATCCTGCTCGACATCCAAATGCCTGTCATGGACGGACTCGAAGCGGCACGCCAAATCCGCAAGCAAGCCCTCAGCTCGCGCCCCTTCATCATCGCACTAACTGCCAACGTTTTCCGAGAGGACCGCGACGCAACCGTCGCCGCTGGCATGGACGGCTACCTCAGCAAGCCCGTCAGCCTCAGCCGCCTGCGCGAAACCTTCTCTTCCATCGCACTCCCGCGACGCTCTCCACCCCCCCCAAATCATGAAACCAATACCACTCGATACCAATCAATTAGAAACATTTGTTGAAATCGGTCACAGCGACTATCGCGAAATCTTTGAGGATTTCATCCACCAAATTCCGCTATACCTCGAGAGGATCTACCAAGCGATCCGCGATGCGGATTCCTCCACGCTCCGGGCCACCGTCCACTCACTTCGCGGCATGGCCTCGCTCTTCGGCTGCGTCACTCTGACTCAACGCCTCGCCCAACTCGAACAAGATCTCGAGGTCCACCCCGCACACGCGCAGCACATTCACACCGAGCTCCACTCGCTCTGGCAGAGCAATCTGGCTGCGCTGGAGGCTTGGGAGAAATCCATCCCGGAATTCCAACACTGATCCAACACCAGCAACGGCACGCTCAATTTCTCCGAGACCGCCCCGCCCGCGAATCGTTCCTGAACGTCGCCGGCGGCACTCCCACGGCTTCTCTGAAGTTGACGGTCAGGCGCTCGTTGCTCTGAAATCCACAGCGCTCGGCGATCTGCGCGACTGGCAGATCGGTGGTGGTCAACAATTGCTTGGCCCGCTCAACCCGCTCATGCTGCATCATCACCAAGGGCGAGCGACCGAGCGCGCTCTCGAAGCGACGCTCCAACACCCGCCGCGACACGCCCACGTGACTCGCCCACTCACCCACGGACTCCAGCACAGCCAAGCGCTCCACCAGTTGCTGCATCGCTCGCCGAACCACCGGATCCTTGACGGCTTCGTAGGAACTGGAACCCCGCGCCACAATCTCCAAGGCCTGCACCAACACCGGCGACTCTGGCTCACGCCCGGCCCAAATCGCCTCGATCATTTGCACCGCTTCCGCCGCCAAGCGCCGCCATGGCATGCGAATGCTCGACAGCGCGGGACGCGCCATCTCACAGACGGTCTCATCATCATTTGCAGAAATTACACCAATCGCAAATGGCACTTCCAAGCCCGCTTGCGCCGCGGCCTCCAAAACATGACGCCCCGTCGGGTCATGCGCGGTGAAAATCCCCAAGGGCATCGTCTGCTCGGCCAACCAACCCACCATGTCTTCATCGGGATCCCGCCAATATTCGTCATACTGCCGCCAATCTCGAAATTCTTCCCAATACACCGGAACCTCACCCACCACGGACTGGAACCCTGCCAGCCGCTGCTTGGCATAGTGCGCCTCAGCACGCCCAACGAAGGCGAAATTCCGATACCCGCGCGCCTTCAAATGCTCCGCCGCCAAGCGACCAATCGCAACATCATCCACATCCACTCCCCACGCCCCGGCCACCGGCTCGTCGGAAGGAACTAAAATCACCGGACAATCAAATTTTAACAACTCCTCCGTCAACCCCGCCATGCACTCGGTGATGATCGCACTTGGCTGCCACTCGCGCAAATTTGCCAGCAACAACTCGGGCTGCCGATACAAATCAATCACCCAAAAATCGTAGCCCATCCCCGCAAACTCCGCGAAGCCCGGAACCAAACGCCGCACATTCACCGAGGACTGAACCACCGCAATTCGGCGGGGACTTGAAGTCAATTGTCGCATTTCATCAAAAAGCTACCGGAATTTGCGGTAGCGAGGCCAGCAAATTTTTATCTAATCTTCCTGTGGTCCGGCAATCGCCGCGACCCAAGTAAACCCCACTAACCTCACATACCCATGCTTCAGTTTCCCTGCGACGCCGTGGCCTACGAAGGCCCAAGCTCAAAAAATCCTCTGTCATTCAAACACTACAACGCGTCGGAAGTCGTCGCCGGCAAGTCGATGGCCGAATGGTTCCGCTTCGGCTGCGCCTACTGGCACACCATGCGCGGAACTGGCTCTGACCCTTTTGGCGCAGGAACTGCCGCTCACCCATGGGACGATGGCAGCGACTCCATCGCCAATGCCCAAAACCGCGCTCGGGTCTTCTTCAACTTCATGGAAAAAGTCGGCCTCGACTATTATTGCTTCCATGACCGCGACGTCGCTCCGGAATGCGCCACCCTCTCAGAATCGAACAAGGCTCTCGACGCCGTCGCCGATGTCTTGGAAGAGGAACAAAAACGCACCGGCAAAAAACTCCTCTGGGGAACCGCTTGCCTCTTCTCTCACCCCCGCTACCAGCAAGGAGCCGCAACCAGCCCGAACGCACAAGTCTATGCCTATGCTGCCGCTCAGGTGAAAAAAGCCATGGAGGTCACCCACCGCCTCGGCGGCGAAGGCTACACCTTCTGGGGCGGCCGCGAGGGTTACTCGACTCTCCTGAACACCAACATGAAGCGCGAGCTCGACCACCTCGCTCGCTTCCTCCACATGGCCGTCGATTACAAAAAGGAAATCGGCTTCACCGGCCAATTCTACATCGAGCCGAAACCTCAGGAACCAACCACTCACCAATACGATTCTGATTCGGCCGCATGCTTGAATTTCCTCCGGGAATACGACTTGCTAGAGCACTTCAAGCTCAACATCGAAACCAACCACGCAACTCTCGCTGGCCACACGATGGAGCACGAACTCACCGTCGCCTTCGAGGCCGGCGCTCTCGGCAGCATCGACGCCAACATGGGCACTCCTAACGTCGGCTGGGACACCGACCAATTCCCAACCGACCTCTACCTCACCACGCACACCATGCTGGTCCTCATGAAAATGGGTGGATTCACCACCGGCGGTCTCAATTTTGACGCGAAACGCCGCCGCGAATCCTGGGAACCCGTCGATCTCGTCCACGCTCACGTGGTCGGCATGGACGCCTTCGCCCGCGGCCTCAAAACCGCTGCTGCCATCCGTGCGGACGGCCGCCTCGACCAATTCGTCAAGGATCGCTACCAAACCTGGGACAGCGGCATCGGCGCAGAGGCGGAAGCCGGCAAAACCACGCTCGCCGATCTTGAGAAATACACCTTCGCCAACGGCGAGCCGAGCATCGCAAGTGGTCGTCAAGAAATGATCGAAGGGCTCTTCAACGAGTTCATCTAAGCCCACCCAGCACCTGCCGGAGCGGCTCCCCCACCGCTCCGGCAGAATGCCCAAAAACCGCTCAAGCCCTCACCCGCAACCCATGCGCACCCATGCGCACCCATGCGCACCCATGGGTCTTCGATCCCCAAGCTCCTGCGGAGGCGTGGCAACAAGGTCAACGCTTCTCGCAACGCGTGTTGTTTCGAATTACGCCGCTCAGCGGCTCATCTTCCACCGCTTGGATTGCCGTTGGCTTTTCAGCGAAGTCCCATTCGGTATTCACAGTGTCCTTTCTCGGAGTTCACGAAGAACATCCACCATGAACTTTCATCTCGGTAAGCGTGTGCCGAATAGCCCAGCGCTATGAAACGCGCCGCATCCGTCCCGGACAACTCCGATGCATCCATCTGCACCAGAAGATTCGTGAAGTTTTTGGCTTGGCCGGGGAAAAAGGAAAATTCTCCCTCCGATACATTGATGTCCAAGTCGTTCTCAATCCTAATGTCATAGCTTGACTGCGGAATAAGCTCGGGCAGCCATCCCCGTTGAAATAATTGATCGGCTTCGGCTTCCACACGAGTGTCATAACGACGCTCAACGGTGTCGCCGCAACCGCTGACAAGCATGGCTGCGAGCACCAAAAATCTAGAATTCATCAAGGTCATTTCTTTTATCGTTCAAGGGATGCTACAATGAAAAATCTCTGACTTTCTAGCAAACGCTCGACGGTTCCTTTCATGTCATGCCCGTCCGGCCGCGGTGATCTGGATTTGCCGATTTGGCAATTTCAAGGAAATCCACCGCTTTTGGCGGATCATCAGTGTGGCGGCCCTCAGTTCTACCCACTTCATCCACACAAATCGGTTCATTGAGCCTCACTTGAGCCACCCACAGGCCTGCTTTGCGAAGTAGGTGAGAATCATGTCCGCTCCGGCGCGCTTGATCGCTAACAAGGATTCCAGAACAATCTCACGCTCGTCTAACCAGCCACTGGCGGCAGCGCTCTTCAACATCAAATACTCGCCGCTCACCTGATAGGCCGCCACTGGCAAGGTGCTGGTCTCGCGGACACGATAGATCACATCCAAGTAAAGTCCTGCCGGTTTCACCATCAGCATATCCGCGCCTTCGGCCTCATCCAGCAAGGTCTCGCGCAGCGCCTCACGCGTGTTTGCCGGGTCCATCTGATAGGTTTTCTTATCTCCCTCCTTGGGCGCGGAATCCAAGGCCCCACGAAATGGACCGTAGAGCGCGGACGCGTATTTCGCGGTGTAGCTCAAAATCGAGACGTTCGTAAAATCTTGTTGATCCAAGGCCTCGCGAAGCGCCGCCACACGACCATCCATCATGTCCGAAGGTGCCACCACGTCGGCACCGGCACGTGCATGGCAAAGTGCCTGCTCGCACAAAATCTCAACGGTCTCATCATTCAGCACGCACCATTCCCCGCGTGCATCGCGCTGCACAATGCCGTCATGTCCATCAGAATT
>JBILPN010000205.1:0-6355 GCA_044373865.1 Luteolibacter sp.
CGGCGATTGTAAGCAGGGCCGTTGCGTTTTCGAGTTTTTCCGGTGGGTAGCCGATGCGTTGGCCTGCGAGGAGGAATTGGTATGCCCGCTCGGAATTTCCAGTGAGGAGGGCCACCCATCCGGCACGTAGCGCGAAATTGCCGTCCTTGGGGAAGCGGTGCAGCCCGGTGTTCAGGATTTCCATCGCTTGACGCGGGTCAGAATTTTCAAACGCGGTGTAGGCCGCCTCCGCGTAATCCCCGGGCAGGTGCGATTCCACTGGGTGCTCGGTGATCAGCTCGATCCAGCGAGGGTGGGCCTTCTCGTAAGCGCCGAGAGCGGTGAGCGCGAGCGCTTCGGCTCGCAGGCATGGCTCGGGTGGGGCACCGAGATTTCTGGCGATTTCCGCCAGTTGCAGCGTCGTTTCGGTTTCGGTGTTGTGGCTGGAAAATGCGAGGGCGGCTTGGAGGCAAGCGGCGGCAAAGCGTTTGCGGCCGATTGCAATTCGGGTTTGCGGGTCGAGCAAGCGGGCGGCGACGGCGGCGCGTTGTTCCTCGCTGGAATTTTCTGGCACCGTGATGGAGGCCAGCTCGTCGGTGATGGCCTGGCGGATGCTTTGAATTGCCGGGGAAAAGTCCGCCTGCTCCCAGCCGAGCCAATCCTCCCGCAGGCGAGTCTCCGCAAGGTCGGGAATGGTGGTGGGCCAGACCGACAGCGCATCGGCCTTGCGGTTTTGCAGCCATGCGATTCTGGAAATTGAAATTTTGCGGAGCAGCGGAGGCAGGTTTTTTGCGGCATCCAAGCAAGTTTGGATCGCCTCTGCGTGGTCGGATTGGAGAGCGAGAGCGAGAGCAGAAGCGGCGCTTGGGCCTTCGCCATCTGCGTTTTCGATGATGGTGGCGAGTGCGGGGAGGTCGTTTTTTGCAAGAATCTCGCGGACCTGAGTGGCAGCGGCCAAGGCGCTTGCGTCCTGTGGATCCGCGGCGGCAAGGCGGGATTTTAGCTTGGCGTTTGCTGTGGGAGCGGCTGTGCGCGTCCCGGAAAGGCTGGCAAGGACATTGGCGAAGTCGAGATGCGGGAAAATTTCAGCCAACTCCTCAAGCTTGCACTCCGCCCGAGCGGCGCTGCGCAGCGCCGGGCTCAGGCGCGAGAAGCTGCGTGAGTTCTCATCGTATTCGACACCGCTGACCGCACGGGCCAGAGCCTCCAGAACTTGGAGTTGCTTCTGGGAGATCCGTCTGGAGTCGGCGGATTGTTGGGTTTTGATGGGGAGTGGAAGCAGGCGGTGGATCGTGAGCTGGCCATCGGTTTGGCCCGTGATTGCGCAGTCTTTGCCGAAGGCGACCGCGCTGATCGTGCCCGTGACCTCGATGCCTGCCCTCGCGGAGTTTGGGAAGCTGAGCGTGGATTGACGGACGAGAAATTCTGCCGATTCAGGATCATCCAGCAGGCCATTCCATAGGCTAGGGTGAAGACTCCATGGGAATTTGCGGGCAAGCCAAGGCAGTTCCAGCGATCCGTCATCGGTCTCGCTGTATGCGATCAACGAGCGGACGGGCGGCGCGTGTGGGCCCGAGTCCACCAGGGCGAGCACGGCATCGCCCGAGTTGGAAAATTGCGCGTGCAGCAGGGTTGCAGGACTTGGGAGGGGAGAAATTTCGATTGGCTCCACCGGAGAAATCGGCATTTCAAGCAGGCTGCCATCGGCTCGGATGACACGCAATTTCTCGCGATTGAGGGAGGCGGCCAAGGAGGTGGGATCGTGCATTGCGGCAGGTTCCGAGGCGCGGATGAGTTCGCCGGATGCGGTGTCGCGGACGTGCCAGACGATTTTTGCGGGGTCCTCCGCCGAGCTTGTTGGGTGAGCCAGCAGCAGTCCATCGCTTGAGAAAACCACCACCGCATGAGGGGTGAGCGCTTCGGGCAGCGGTGGCAGTGCGCAGCGAGGTTTCAGGGAATCCGCGTCACAAAGCAGCATCACGCCGCCGCGCTGGATGACCACGGAGCGGTGGGATGGATCCAGAATCAGGCTACGGGTGGCGTGGTCTTTGCTGGGGAATAGGACCGCGTCGATTCGGATTTCCGGCAAATTCCAGCGGACCGTCGAGTTGGAGTTGCCGCTGAGTGCGACCCACAGCGAGGCGGGCTCGGCGAGTGCGATGTGGTCGATCTGCGAGTCGTGAGGCAAGGAGAGCTCAGGAAAATTCCATTGCGTTTCGGAGAGGAAATTTTCCGTCAGCGAGAGCGCCTCAGCGGAGGATGGGTCGGAGCGGAGGGCAGAAATCGACAAAGCGAGTGCTTCACCCGCGTGGCCGAGTTGTAGCTTGGATTTTGCGGTGTCGATGCGCGCTCCGGCGAGTTGAGAGGCGATGGGAGATTGTGGCACTGCTGTCGAGGCCGCCGGATTTTCCGCGGCAGGCGGAGGAGAATCACAGCCCGCGAGCGACGCGCCGAGCAGCAAGGCTAGCGCGGTGGGCAAGTGGCGGCGGCGCGCGATGCAGGGGCGGGTGGGCATATTCTGTGGTTTCAACGCCACGGGCGGAGCTTCCTGTCTGTTGCGGGCCGGGTCAACTTCAACTCTGATGTCATCTCGGGCTTGTTGAAAATTTGCAATCGTCGGGGAATTAGCCATGCGTCAGCGTGTTTTTCCACTTCCGAAATTTTGGAAACCGGGCATGCTCCGCGCATGAACTTTTCTCAGCGACTTCAGCACCGGATTGATCAGACTGGCTCACGTCTGTGCGTTGGGCTTGACCCGCGACCGGGCGATGGCGGTGCGGCATTTGCGCGGAATTTTCTGATGCAAGTGATTGAGGAAACGGCACCTTGGGCGGCTGCTTTCAAGCCGAACATGGCGTATTTCGAAGCGATGGGGATTGAGGGGATTCGTTTGTTGGAGGACCTGCTGGCCAAGATGCCGAGCGAGGTGCCGGTGATCTTGGATGCCAAGCGCAGCGACATTGGCGAGACGCAGAAATACTATGCGCAAGGATATTTCGGCGGTTGGAATGTGGATGCGGTGACGCTCAACCCCTTCTTGGGCTACGATTCGATCGAGCCGTTTCTCGACTGGCCGGGGAAGGGAATTTACCTCCTGGCAGTGACTTCCAACGCGGGATCAGCGGATTTTCAGCGTCAAAAGCTGGCGGATGGACGCTCCGTGTTTCAGCTTGTCACCGCCTTGGGCGAGCGTGCGAAGGCGGAGCTGCGAGCGACTGATGTTGGATACGTTGTGGGACTTACGAATGCCTCTGAGGTTTTGGAGCAGATTCCAGACGCGCCCTTGCTGGTGCCAGGCTTGGGCGCGCAGGGTGGAGATTTGGCCGCCTTGGCTGCTGCGGGTCGATCGGCTCCCGACGTCATCAATGTTTCACGCGGCATTCTGTATGCCGCCAACGAGCTGGGTTTTGCGGCGCGTGCGGAAGAATGGGCGGAGAAAATTTCGGCGGCTTATTCCTGATGAAGTTGCGGATTTTCGTTCTAAACTTAGGATTTTGGGCTAGCCTCTCGGCATGTCGGAACCCGATGCGCGCCACCCGATGAAACCGCTGCCTGCGAGGTATTCCGGTCTGTTGCCGCAGAAGGGGTGGCCGGCGCGCAATCTGCGGTTTTTGCGCCACCGCATCGTCCCCGGGATGTTCCGGCGCACGCATGGCGATGTGCTGGAACCTGTGCTGGCACCGCCGGACTTGGACAAGGTTCGGATCACTTGGATCGGCCACGCCTCATTTTTCCTGCAATTTGCCGGACATTCCGTGATCGTAGATCCAAACTGGGCGACTTGGCACGGTCCGGTGAAGCGCCAACGTCGGCCGGGTTTGAATTTGTTGGGGGTGCCGGAAGTGGATTTGGTGTTGGTCACCCACGCGCATTTTGACCATTTGCATAAGCCGAGTTTGAAAATCCTCCAAGCGCGCGAAGGCATTGTGGTCCCGATGGGCAGCGGCTCGCTCGTCAAGCGGCTTGGGTTTCCAGCGACTCATGAGATGAAGATTTGGGATGTGCTGAATTTCGATCGTCTGGAAATCATTCACACACCGTCCCATCACTGGGGAGCAAGATTCATTCATGACACCCATCGCGACTACGGCGGTTACATTGTGCGTGCGGGCGGCAAGACCGTTTTTCATTGTGGCGACAGCGCTTACTTCGAAGGGTTTAAGGAAATTGGCAAACGCCATGACATCGACATTGCGCTCATGCCCATCGGTGCTTACGAGTCGCCGAGTGGGCGGGATGTTCACATGAATCCAGAGGAAGCGGTCCGGGCCTTTGCGGATTTGGGGGCGAAGTTGCTGATTCCGATGCATTACGGGACATTTCCGCTGGGCAATGAGCCGCATGATGAGCCGGTTGAGCGGCTTTTGATGGAGGCCGACCGGTTGGGCATCAGCGATCAAATTTTGATTCCGGAGGAAGGAGTTGGAATTGAGTGGTGAGTGAATCTTTTTTGGGGACAATTTCAAATCCCATGTATTCTATGCCCATGACCCGCCGATTTGCCCTTTCCCTTTTGGCGTTGATTCCGACGCTGGCCTCCTGTGAACCCCAAAAAACGATGTCTGATCTGGATAAAGAACCTGCGAAATTGCCTGAAGTACCCGTTGGAGCTGAAGTGGTGACCTTGGGAGCCGGTTGTTTCTGGTGCATCGAGGCCGCCTACAGCCAGCTAGACGGCGTGTATTCCGCGACATCCGGCTACATGGGCGGGCAGATTGAGAACCCGACCTACGACGACATTTGTCAGGGGGATTCCGGGCATGCCGAGGTTGTGCAGGTCGTATTCAATCCTGCGAAAATTTCGTTGGAGAAAGTTTTGGCGTGGTTCTGGGACTTGCATGATCCGACCACCTTGAATCGCCAGGGAAACGATGTTGGCACCCAATACCGCTCGGCGATTTTCTATCAAAGCGACGCGCAGAAGACCGTGGCGGAGGCGTCCAAGCTTGCGGCACAGGCGGAATTCAAAAGCCCGATCGTCACGGAAATCACCCAAGCGGTGAAGTTCTATCCGGCAGAAAACTACCACCAGAACTACTATAAAGAGAACAAGTCGAAGAACTCGTATTGTCGCTTCGTGATTGAGCCGAAGTTAAAGAAGCTCAAGCTGGATCACTGAGGGCCGGTGAGATTGCCTTGGGTGGTGGGCTTTAGTTTGCTTGACATGGCGGAATTTTGAAGGATTTGTCGCCTTTGCAAGATGGCGAGAAGAGGCACGGCAAACATGAAGTTAGTGAAGCTGGAGGCCCGGACAAGGGCGATCCGGGGCGCTGGCAGCTTCGTGTTCGTGATTTTCTGCGTGGCCATAGGTTTTGTGGTTGTGGCGACGGCCTTCCCGCAAAGGCGTGAGTTGGAGCGCTTGGAAGCGAAGTTGGAGGAGGCGAAATTGCGCGAAGCGACAGCCTTGGCTGAGCGCGAGTATCACCAGACTGAATACCGTGCGCTGCGGGAGGATCCTGAGTTTCTAGAAATGCATGCGCGCGACCGCCTTGATTTCTACCGCGAGGGGGAGCGGGTTCTGAAGTTCTCGCGTCAGCGTTGATCGGCGCACATTGGCGCTTGGCGTGGGCCCCGGCACGGGCTATCCCCTCGGCATGCGCAACGATATTGAGCGGATTTTGATCGACGAGGCGGTGATTGAGAAGCGTCTGGATTCCATGGCTCTCGAGATCGAGCGAGATTTTCCGGGCGGCACCTTGGTCGTGATCATTTTGTTAAAGGGGGCCTTGGTTTTTGCGGCGGATTTGCTGCGTCGTGTGCCGCGTGCCTTGGAGATCGAGTGTTTGAATGTTGCGAGTTACCACGGCGGTCTCGAAAGCTCGGGAAAAGTCGATTTTCTCGATCGGCATTTCCCCGAAGTGAAGGGGCGGCATGTTTTGCTGCTCGATGACATTTTGGACACAGGCAGAACGCTGCATGCGGTGGGGCAACGCTTGATGGAAGAAGGTGCGGTGGCGGTGCACACGGCCGTTTTACTTGCCAAGGACAAGGAGCGGGCGGAAGAGGTGAATGCGGATTACGTTGGCTTTGAAATCGGCGATGAGTTCGTCGTTGGCTACGGCCTTGATTACAACGGAAAATACCGGAATTTGCCCTACGTTGGCGTCTTGAAATTATCGGCCACCCAGTGAGTCGTGGCGAAATTTCCTAGGCATGCGAAATTTTTTTGGCGTGTCACGGACTTTGGCATGCATCTTGCTCTAGTATTCGTGTCGTAAGACAAGGCGGTTCGACTGAGATGCCATCGGGTTAATGGGTTTTCCCTGAAGGATGATCAGTCGGACCGCCTCATTTTTTGTTCTTTGAGCGGGCGTTCAGGCTACGGGTGAGGCTACGATTCAGCGCACGTGGTGCGGCAAACGAGCGCAGGACCTCA
>JBILPN010000206.1:0-6348 GCA_044373865.1 Luteolibacter sp.
ACCAAGTCCAAGCTCGGCCTCGCGTTTTGCGGACTTGTCCTGCTCTACTTACTTGGCGACCTCTGGTTTTTTGACGGCCCTCTCCGCCAAAAAATGGATCTCACCAAGCCGGGCAGCCCCGCCGCACGCGCACACGCTCGGGCCAATGGCATCGTCGCACGCGTCGCTGGCCGCCCAATCTCGGATGGGCAACTGGAACGCGCACTCCGCGAGCGATTTTGGCTGGAAGGAAAGCGCGCCGAAGAAGCCTCACCAGAATCGCGGTTGGCCGCGCGGGCACTGGCACTCCAGGACCTGATCGACCACGAATTGCTCGTCGCCGCCGTGGCCTCGGCCCCCACGCCGATCGCGGTCTCAGACGAGGAAATCGCTGCCCGCCTGCTGCGTTTCGCCGGCCGCTTTGAAAGCAAAACCGCGCTGGCCGCGGCGATGACCGAACAAGGCATCACCAGTGAAGACGCTCTCCGCGCCCGCCTCGCCGCACAGATCCGCCAAGAAAAATTCATCGAATCCGAGATCTCCCACGCGCCCACCGTCACGGAGGAGTCCGCCAAGGCCTGGTTCGCAGAACATCATGCCCAACTCGCATTTCCCGAGCGAATTGAGGCGCGCCACATCTTCCTGCCAAGCCTCGAACACTCGGCAGAATCCGCAAAGCAAACGCTGGAAACCGCGCTCGCAAGCCTCAACGCCAAAACCAAGGATTTCCCAACTCTCGCCCGTGAAATCAGCCAAGACCCGGCGACCAAGGACTCTGGCGGCTCGCTTGGCTGGATGACTCGCAAGCGGCTTCCCGCAGACTTCGCCACGCCCGTTTTCGCCCTAGAACTCAAGGTTCCAAGCATCATCCGCAGCAAGCTCGGCTGGCACCTCATTGAGCTGACCGGCCGCCAACCGGCACAAGCGCAAAGCTTCGAGCAGGCGAAACCCGAAATTCTCAGCAGCTTGGAAACGCTCCACCGCCGCGCCGCATCCGCAGACTTTCTCACAAAACTCCGCCGCTCACACGCCCACGAAATTCACCTGACCGACCTCTCCCCCGGCAACTGAATTTCCCGAATTCCTCCAAAACCTAAGCGCGCGGCCTGACATCTGCTTGATGCGGCTTTTTGCAAATTCCTGCCACCGCAACATTCCAGCCGCCATGATGAAGCCATTTCGCGTCCTTGCCCGCCTCGCCCTGCCCGCTTTCCTCGCGCTCGGCTTGGCGAACTGCGCCACCATCGCCCCTGCACGCGAACCCGGCAATCTATCAGAAGCCAAGCTCGCCGTCGGCCGCTATGTGGAGTCCGGCCGCTACCATGCCGACCTCGCTGCCGTCGCCACGCCCGCGAAGCAGTGGATCCTCCGGCGCGCGCAAGTCTCCGCCAAAAAACCCTCAGAAAAACTCGCCATCGTTTTCGATATCGACGAAACCACACTCTCCAACCTCAAGCACATGCAAGGCACCGATTGGGGTTACCAATCCGCCGTGTGGGATGAATGGGTGAAAACCAGCAGTGCGCCCGCCATCCTCCCCCTGCGCGACGTTTACGAAACCGCAGTTGCCCACAAAATCGCCGTTTTCTTCATCACCGGCCGCAAGGAACTCACTCGCCGCGCCACCGTGCAAAACCTGCGCGCGCAAGGCATGGGCACCTTCGAGGAACTCATCGTCCGCCCGAACGATTCAAAAAACTCCGCGCTCCTCTTCAAAACCGCCGAGCGCAAACGCATCGCAGACCAAGGCTTCACCATCATCGCCAATCTCGGCGACCAGCAATCCGACCTCGCCGGCGGGTACGCAGAACGCACCTTCAAACTGCCAAATCCATTCTATCTAATCCCCTGACGCGCCACCCATCCGCAAAAGTCACCAACGAATCGGTTGCCAGCCCGCCCGTTCCCGCTATGCTCGCCGCCCCGGCCAAAAATCGCCGGCCTTCTAAAATGAATCATCCTCATGTAGCGATCGTTGGTGCGACGGGTGCCGTCGGCGTGGAAATGCTCCTTTGCCTCGAACAACGGAATTTCCCTCTCAGCAAATTGAAACTGCTCGCCTCCGCACGGTCCGCAGGGAAAAAAATGAGCTTTCGCGGCCAAGAGATCGTGGTGGAGGAACTCACGCACGCGTCATTTCGGGACGTGGACATCGCCCTTTTCAGCGCTGGCGGCGGGATCTCGCTGGAATACGGACCCTCAGCAGCTGCCGCAGGCGCGGTGGTCATCGACAATTCATCCGCCTTCCGCATGGACCCAGACGTGCCGCTGGTCGTCCCAGAAATCAACCCAGAGGCCGCAAAAAATCGCCCGCGCGGCATCATCGCCAACCCCAACTGCACCACCATCATCTCCCTGATGGCTCTCGCTCCCCTTCACGCGATGTTTGGACTGCGCTCCATCATCGCCTCGACCTACCAAGCAGTTTCCGGCTCGGGGGCCCAAGGCATCGTCGAACTCGAGGAGCAAATGAAGGCCATCAGCGCCGGCGAACCCGTCACGCTCAAGGTCTATCCCCGCCAAATCGCCTTCAACGTGATCCCGCAAGTCGATAGCTTCACCGACAATGGCTACACGAAGGAGGAGCTGAAAATGCTCAACGAAGGCCGGAAAATCATGAACTTGCCAGAACTCCGCGTGTCCTGCACCTGCGTGCGCGTGCCGGTTTACCGCTCGCACTCGGTCTCCATCACCGCGCAGTTCGATCGCCCGGTCGATGCCGACGCCGCACGCGCGGCCTACGCCGGCAAGCCGGGCGTGCAAGTCGTCGATGACACGGCAAACAAGCTTTTCCCAGTGCCTCTCGACACCACGGGCAAGGACGATTGCCTCGTCGGTCGCATCCGCAAAAATCTGGTGTTCGACAACGCGCTCGACCTCTGGGTCGTCGGCGACCAAGTCCGCAAAGGAGCTGCCTTAAACGCTGTGCAAATCGCAGAAATCCTCTAAACAGGAATCACTTATGGAGCTAAATGCGTATCTTGACGCCCGTGCCAAGCTGGTGGATGCGGCACTCGATGCGTTTTTGCCAAAGGCCAAAGACCGACCCGCGACGATCCATGCAGCCATGCGCTACAGTGTCTTCGCAGGCGGCAAGCGCCTCCGCCCCATCCTCTGCCTCGCCGCCGCGGAGGCCTGTGGCGGCGAGCTTTCTTACGCACTCGCTCCCGCCTGCGCGGTGGAATTGATGCACACCTACTCGCTGGTTCATGACGATTTGCCAGCCATGGACGACGACGATTTACGCCGCGGCCGCCTCACCTGCCACAAGGTCTATGGAGAAGGCATGGCGGTGCTCTGCGGCGATGCCCTACTGACTGAAGCCTTCCTCGTTCTCGCAAAAACCCCTCAAACCAAGCGTTATGACACCCGCAGCCACCTTGTGGAACTGGCCACCTGCGGGAGCAGCCGCCAACTCATCGGCGGCCAGGTCATGGATTTGGAAGGTGAGGGAAAACCGCTCACCAAACGCGAGCTCGTCCGCATCCACGAAGCCAAAACCGCCGCGCTGCTCACCGCATCGCTCCGCCTCGGAGCCATGACCGCCAACGCCTCACCGGCAAAATTGGAGGCGCTCACCGACTTCGGCCGCGCACTCGGGCTCGCGTTTCAAGTCATCGACGACATCCTCGATGTCACCCAAAGCACCGCAGTGCTTGGCAAAACCGCCGGCAAGGACCAAGCAGTTGAGAAATCAACCTACCCCGCCATCCTCGGCCTCGCCGCCTCGCGCAAGGAAGCGGCAAAGCTCACGCAAAGCGCGCTTCAAGCGCTCAAACCCCTCGGCGCCAAGGCCTCACGCCTCCAAGAAATGGCCGAGCATCTCCTCCAGCGCGAGTATTGAGAACCCACCGCTTGCTCGTAACAAGCAACATCAAGCACCTTGAATGAGGGCCTCTGGTTGGAAGTTTCACTTTTGAGAACGTATGTGTAAAAGCTCAAGCCAAACGCCCTTTTAAAATTCCTAAAGCCACTCCATCGGCAAGGGGCGTGGACGGCGATTCACCCGTGGATAGGGCGGGCAAGACCGTGTCAGAACCTAGCGATTCTTGCACGGGTCGCTAGGTCGCCCAGATTGTTAGGAGAGATTGCCAATTCTAGCGATGCGGAAGGCAAAGCGGGAGACTCTCACCGACTCCAGCGAATTCCAAAAACCGTTTCGTGACGCTTTTTGCTGGTTTCGTGCCATTTCGCTAGCCCAATCACCGCGAGACCATCAACTACTCCTCGTCATTTTCATGATTCCCACGCGCGACGTAGGCTCACCACAAGGCACAACTCGAAAAATTTCACATGAAGAACAGATCTCGCATCCTTGCCTCAGCGCTGGTGATTTGCCATAGCCCGCAATCCAATGCCGCCGAATACACTTGGACCAACATGACGGCAAACGGGTCGCTCGGCTCTAGCAGCGGATATGACATTGCAGCTTCAGGAAATTGGAATTCCGCCCCTGTCTTTGACTCAACCACAACTCTCAATCTCCTAAACGCGGTTGGAAGCTACACACTTTACGCAGGGTCTACGACTCGGACACTCAACTCCATCGTCGCAGGAGCAGCGAGCACGGACAGCTTGCGAATCAACAGCGGATCCAGCACGCTCAGCTTCACAGGGACCAACCCGAGCATCAATGTTCAAAGTGGAACACTGCGCCTTGAAGTGAAACTGAGCAACTCGGTAGGGCTTACGAAGACGGGTGAGGGCACGATCTTTAGCAACCTGCAAAGTGCCAGTGCAGGCTTTAGTGGAAACTTCAATATCGCACAAGGAATGGTGCGTGCCGGGAACAACTTCGCTTTGGGTGATCAAAAGACCGTCAATATCTCATCAGGTGGCAGCCTTGACTTGAACGCCCAGCTTTTAGGTTCTAGCGCGATCAGCGGAGGCAGCACCGTTTCACGCAACTATTCATTCAGCATCGCAGGCACTGGCAGCAACGGCCTAGGAGCGATTCAAAATGGCAACGCCTCGGGCATTTTAGGCGGGCTATCCGGAATTCATAACCTCACGCTCACGGCAAATGCAGCGGTCGGCGGCTCCGGGCGCTTCGACATCGGGACAGGTGGCGGAACGATCCTCGGCGGAGGACACACCCTCACGAAACTCGGGGCTAACGAAATTTGGCTCCGCGGTGCTGCCAGCAATATCAACCATTTGGTCTCTGCTGGCACCTTGGTCATCTCGGACAATGATGCCGCGCTTGGTGGAAGCACAGGAACGGTCGAGGTCAGCGCCTCGGCCAGCCTCGCCAGCTCGGGCGACCGCACCATCGCCACCCCCGTCACGCTCCGCAGCGGCTCGAACCTCGTAAACCGGACAGGAAGCGTCAACTGGTCGGGCAACTTCTCCCTTTCAGATGCCGCTGGAACACTACCTGTCATCACGGCGATCAGCTCACCAAGCACAAGCATCAGTGGGGTCATCGACGGAGCCGGCGGCTTCCAGAAGTCTGGAAGCAATACGCTCACCCTCACCCGCGCCAACACCTATCAGGGGCAGACTTATATTTCTCAAGGCATCCTAGCACTCGGATCCAACGCATCCATTGCGAGTTCCGAACGGATTACCCTCGCCTCCGGAGCAACCTTTAACGTCTCAACGGTCAACGGCGGCTACACCCTTGGTGCCGACCAAACCCTCGATGGCAGCGGCACCATTGTCGGCAATACAACCATCGCAGGAACTCACTCACCCGGCTTCAGCCCTGGCACGCAAAGCTTCTCCAACAACCTAACTTACACCACCGGCTCATCGATCACCTGGGAGCTGATTGATAACTCGATCGCCAACCGTGGCACCAGCTACGATGCCATCAACGTGACTGGAAATCTCTCGTTTAGCGCTCCAACGACGCTCAATCTCGACTTTTCGATCCTTGGCAGCGCCGTAAACTGGGAAAACAGCTTCTGGAGCAACAATGTCGTCGGAGCCAGCGGATGGAAAATCTTTGATGTGGATGGTAGCATTTCAGGATTTCAAAACCTTCAGATCGCAAGCACCAACTGGCTTGACGGTGGCGACACGAGCCTCAGCAGCATTCGCCCGGGTGGCCATTTCTCGCTATTCCAAGGCGCGGAAGGGATTTATCTAAACTATGCCGTTCCCGAGCCAGCGACCGCTTTGCTCAGCGCGTTAGGCAGTCTCGCGTTGCTCCGCCGCAGACGCTGAGCGCGGAGAATTTCAGGGATCGTCAAAACTGTGAATTTTCACCCGTGACGGAGGGACGGGCTATCGTGACAGAGGGACGGGCTATTAATCAAACTCTTCGTGCAACGGTGTCCAATTTTGGTCTCATAAGGTGGCATAAATCTTGTCGAGACGGGCTAGGGCTTGGGTCCAGGTGCGCGTGGTATCCAAATGATTTTT
>JBILPN010000207.1:0-6345 GCA_044373865.1 Luteolibacter sp.
CCGCCTGATCTTCGACGACGCGAGCACCACCGCGCCGACCGGCCTGACCTCGGCAAGCACGGGCATCGCCGAATGGAGCGCGGTGCCTGAGCCAAGCAGCCTCGGTCTTCTCGCGCTCGGTGCCGGCGGCTTGCTCGCCCGCCGTCGCAGAGCCATGGCGGCGTAAGCGCTCTGACGCGGACATCGTAACCTTGAAGAGGCGGTCGTAAGGCCGCCTCTTTTGATCCTATCAACCGCAGTTGGGTTTGCCATGAAGGTCACTTGCGCACTGAAAATAAGCGAGTGATGAATGAATAAGCCAGTGAATCGAGATCGCCCAGCGGGTGAATGGGACGGCTGAATTCTCTGAAGAAATTTAACCACGGATTTCAGTAGATTAGAGAGCAAGGGGTGGCTTGCGCCAATCCCGTTGCTCCCCCCATGTCAAACCGGACGTGCGGATTTCCCGCATCCGGCTTTCCTGCAAGCATTCGTCAGAGGCGTTGAAGTCCAAGTTCTTGGAGGGATTGATAGTGGCTCATCTCTCTGGGTCCCGAATGGCGCTAACTTAAGCCTTAAGTTAGCGCCATTCGGGACTGACTCCGCGACTCTTATGAAGACCTGCCTGCTGAAATGGATTGTTTTGGGAATGGCCACCTTCGCCATCGTATTTTCCACCACCTCATGCAAGCAAGAGAAGGCGACGGGCGGCGCGGAAACTGAGGCAAGCTCGGCTGCGGAAACGAGCAAGGCGACCGCGCCTGCGGAAAAAACGCCGCCAGCACAACCTTGAGCCGCGAGCGATAGGTCGGGCGGTGGTGCCGCCATTCCCACGCTGAAACTTCGTGTGGCGTGCTGCGGGTTCCTTGTCGAAACGGCGATTGAGGTCGGCACGGCGCGTTGCTCACTTGGGTGGGGGCGTCCGTTCTCAGAATTCCGAACTTCCCTCACAATTGCGGATTTGACGGATCTCGCACACATGCTCACAGTCGCGCCGATGTCTGACCAGAAGCACGTGCTCTTCGTTTGCACCGGAAATACTTGCCGCAGCCCCATGGCTGAAGGCTTGTTTCGCCAAGCTGTATCCACTCGCAAGGACTACCAAGTCAGCTCGGCTGGGGTGGCGGCCTCCAAGGGGACTCCTTGCAGTGCGGAAACCCGCGCACTTTTGAAGTCACGCGGAATTTCCTGCGAGGACTTCGCCAGCCGTCCAGTCAGCGATGCCATCCTCGCCGCGGCCACCCACGTTTTTGCGATGACGCGCAGCCACTTGCACGCTCTGGAATCTCGCTTCCCGCAGCATTCCGACAAGTTTTATCTTGCCTGCGAATTCACCAATTTCGCGAACTCCGGCAGCAGCGTCGATGTTCCGGACCCGATTGGCATGGGTCGCAAAGCGTATGCAGAAGTCGCCGCCACCTTGGATAGCGCCATTCCCACGATCATCGCCTACATCGACCAAACGAGCGCGAAAGACCCGGGTTGAAGTGCGGGTGCGCCCGATCAAGCGCCCTTGAGCCTAGGCCCCGATCGGCTCGTCGGCTCACCCGCCGCACCTGAGGCCGGCGCGCCTCAGACCATGCCCAGCTTCATTCTTCCTTCTTCGGAAATCATTTCCTGATTCCAAGCCGGATCCCAAACCAGCTCGACTCGCGCGTCGTCGATGCCGTCGATGCACATGATTTTCGCCTGAGCATCCGCCGCGATCACCGGTCCCATGCCGCAGCCGGGGGCGGTCAGCGTCATTTTCACGGCCACGGTTTTCTTGCCGTCGGCCTCCTCGATGCTGCAATCATAGACGAGTCCCAAATTGACGATGTCCACCGGAATTTCTGGATCGTAAACCCCCTTGAGCTGGCTCCAAACCTGCTCCTCCAGGGGCGCATCCTTCAAACGCACCACCTCGGCCTGCTTCTTTTTTTCCTCTTCCAGATCGACGCCAAGAGCATCCGAATCTTGGGAGGAAATCCGCGCCAAGCCTTGTGAAGTTGCGACCGTGAAGGTGCCGCCCAAGCGTTGAGTGATGAAAACCGCGGTTCCTGCCGGCAGGGAAAGCGTGTCTCCACTTGGGATTTGGATGGCTGCGACTTCGCGAGTTAGCTTGATTTCTTCGTGCATGCGCGGAGTTAAGACCAGCACCGCAGCAACCGCAAGGGATGAGTTATCTCCGGGGCGCTCAAGGGCTCATTTGCAGGCTTTTTGCGCCGGCGAGTTGTTGCAACTCGTTGGCGTGGGCCGGGTGGCAGGTGAAGAAAAGGACTTGGTGCTTCTCGGCGAAATCTCCGATGGCGTGGATCGCGGCGGCGCGGCGTGCGGCATCCATGTCCGTGAGTGGATCATCGAGCAGGAAGAAACCGCTCATGTCCTTGAGATAGAGCTCGGAAAGCGCCAGGCGGGTGGCGAGTGCCAGCGAGCCAAGGGTGCCTTGGGAGAGCCACTCGGTTTCTAAATCGACAGCGCCGCCAACCCGCGTGGGGGCCGTGCCTTCAAGGGTGACCTCGTGGTAGCGGCCGTCAGTGAGCTTGCGGAAGTGATCGGATACGGCGGCGGCGAGGCCCTGCATCGGGTCCTCGATGCCGCGCTCGTCGATGAGCTTCTGGAGCTTTGACTGGATCCGCAGGAGCGCTTGGCCTTCGGAGTTCCGGCGCTGGAACTCGCGTCGCTTGATTTCCAGATCCGCGCGGAGTTCTTCAGCCGTGGTTTCCGGGGCGATTCCGGTGAGCCTGCCTTGCTCCACTTTTTGCTGGTTGAGGTTTGTCACACGCTGCTCGCTGGCCGCTTCTTTTCGACCGAGCTGATTGAGGTAGTCTGCGATGGAGTCGAAGCCATCGGGTAGCACTGGCAGGCCTGCGAGTTCTTGCTTCGCTTGGTTTAAATCGGTGGTTTGGGCGATGATTTTGTCGGTTAGCGATTCGAGGTCTTGGTGCTCTACGGTCCAACGCTCGATCTTTTCCTGCTCTTGCCCGATCTCGAATTCGAGTGCTGCCACGCGCTTGCGTCGTGTGTTTGTTTCGTATTCGAGAACTTCGATGGAGCGTGTATCCGGCAGTTCGGCGAGGGCGGCCATTTCTGCCGCCCATTCTTCCTCGCTGCGTCCTTGCAGGGCCGCGCGGTAGAGTCCTTTTTTCGAGCTTTCCGCGCTGCTGAGTTTTTGATGCTCGGTTTCGGCGAGTTTGGCGGCGCTTAGGCTTTCGTGACCGAGGATTGCGAGGATGTCCGCTTGCCCTTGGCGGGCGGTTTCGAGCGCGGCGAACAGGGCGTTCACATCGCCGGTGCCACTCTCGACGCTGATTTTCAAGCCTTCATGCTCCAAGCGGAAAATGCCCTCAGCCTGGCTTTCCCATGCGGCGGATGGGGATAGGGCGATCGTTTCCGGTTCGCCGCTGCCGCGCTGCACCTGGATGGACCGGGCGGTGCAAGTTTCTAACTTGGCGGTGAGTTTTTGTGCGGCGATTTCGATGCGCCGCCTGTCGATTTCCTTCTCCAAGCGCGCCAATTCCGCTAGCGATGCCGGAGGCAAGGCTTGAGAGGCGGCGAGATCATCCGCCGCACGCTGCCAATCGTTCTTGGCTTGGGTGAGGAGTTCGTGCGCCAGTCGCACTTGTTCCGCCTGCTTGCGTTTCCTCGCGTTGTTGAGTTCCGCATCGAGTGCTTCGAGGTCCTGTTTGACGTTAGAAAGTTCGGCGGCTTTGCCATCGATCACTTGCGTCGCGCCCGGCCAAGCCTGCATGATGGTTTTCAGGTGGCCGACTTCTGCGTTGAGGCGTTTGCAGCGTTCCTCCAGGCCCTCGCGTTTGCTGAGGCCATCGCGCATGCTGCGACCGGTGCGGATGAAATCCTCATCGGCTGAAATCTCACTCATGAGGGTGAGGATTTGTGCATTGATTTCATCCACGGTTTTCTCGTGATCGATGACTTTGGTTAGCTCGCGGTTGACCGTTTCCTGAGCGTAGTAGGCTTCAAGAAGTGGGCCTTTGCCGTTGGTCCATGGTTGGGAGATACCGCGGCCTTTTTCGGGTCCGTTCGATGGGATGTCCCAGCGGCCGAAGTGGTCTTGGATGCGAGTGGCGAGGGCGGCGGTGAGTTTGTCGGGCGGGATGTCGCCAGGAATTGCGGCCGGGCCGGCGAGCAGGCTTTGCACGTCGTCGAGGTGCTCGGAGTTGCGGCTCAATTGCTGCATGGTTGCGGCGAGTTGTGCTTGGCCAGTGAAGAGCACATGCCGCCAGGTGGCTTCGTTGCGTTTCAGCAGGGAATTGAGTTCGGCTTGGACGCTCGCCGGATCGGCGATGCTGGCGGCGCCATCCGCTTGGAGACTCGATGCGGCTCCGGCTCCCCACGATTTCTGGAGAGACCAGAGTTTGCCGTCGGCATGGAACTGGAGCGAGACTCGCACGTGGTCGCCGCCGGGCCTGGGATACCAGCGGCCCATGGTGTTCCGTAGGTTTGCGGGCGTGAGCTTGGTGGAGGTGAAAAGCGCGTGCCAAAGCGCTTCGCGGAGAGTGCTTTTGCCAAACTCGTTGGGGCCTTCCAGCACATTGATGCCGTCATGCAGCGTGCAAGTGCGGTCGGTGGTGCCACCGAAGGGGTGGAGGCGGATGGTGAGGAGCTTCATGGTTTTTGGAGGGTTTCAATGAGGGTTAGGGCCAATTGGGCATCGCCCGGGTGGGCCTCGTCTGCGAGAAGCGCTTGCAAGAGGCTGCTAGGCAGAGTCCCTTCCGGAAAACGCTTGGCAATCGCAGCGGCGTCGAGCACGGGGGTGATGGTTCTTTCCTGTGAGAAATTCAGGAAGGATGGACCAATCTCGCGGAGCATGGCATTGAGTTCATCCGCTTCCTCTTGCCGCAGCTGGCCGCTTAGCTGGAGGTCGAGAATGGTGTTAGGCGCGTCAAGGGATTCGCACTTGGCGCGTAATTCAAGGATGTCGTTGGAGTGGTGGAGCTCGGGTTGCAAGCGCACGAAGCGGATCGCGCCGGTGCTGAGCTGCTCGTGGCGGCAGCTTCCGTCGGCTTCCATTTCAATCCACCATGCGTGACCGGGATGGCTGCATTTCACCGAGTCCGGAGTGTGGATGCCGGGCATGAAGCACAGCGGCGTGCCAGTGGTGCCCGGGGCAGGGGAGGGGACATGGATGTGCCCGAGCAGCCAGGTGTGCAGCCCGGCACGGCGGAAGTCGCTGTCCTCCATGTGGAAATAACGTTGCTCGGCATCGAGCCCGAGGCCTTCGACATTGCCGTGAGCGATGCCGATGTGGAGGCGGTCGGCAGGCTTTTCCTCACCTGCCACCCAGCCGATCGCGTGGTCCTTGCCGTGCTTGCTGGGGCAGGGGCTGGCGTAGAAACGGACTTTGATTTCATCCACCTCGAAGTCATGGGTGGCGGATTCGGTGAGCGCGATGGCGCGCGAGCCTTCCGCCGCCGTGCGAAATTGTTTCCAGAGTTTGCTATCCGGTCCCTCGCAGTAATCGTGATTTCCGGCAAGAACTAGAGCTGCCTCGCCCTCGAATTTTCCGAGGATTTTCGCCGCCCGCTCAATCTGCGCCTTGGTCACCGTGATCTTATCGAAAAGATCTCCAGCGACCACGATGAAGTGCGCGTGGCGTTCGTTGGCGGTGGCGACCATTCGTTCAAGCGAGGCAAATCGCTCCTCAAGCAGGCGGCTCTTGGCAGGTTCCTGATAGCGGTTGAAAGAAAGGCCGATGTGGTTGTCGGCGGTGTGGAGGATGCGGAGGCTCATGAGAAGGGAGGTTTTGGATTTGGGATGGGAATGAGAGCGGTGAAATTGAGGCGCTTTGGTGAGTTCTTCTATCGGCATCCTTCGCGGCGGAGTCTGTCGTTCGCGTGACAGGTTGCTAGAAACTTGATGGAGAAAAAATCAGAAGCCAGAACAAAGTTAGATAGTTGCTGAATTAAGGAGGAGAGGGGAGGTCTGAGCTTGGGACTTTCCCGTGGTTTTTCCCGTTGTAGATTTTATGAGCACAAAAAAGCCGCCCCGGTTTCCCGGGACGGCCTTCAGATCATTCCTTAGAATGCGTAACGCTTACTTCTTTGCAGCACGCGCTTCCTCGATTGCGGCTTGCGCAGCGGCGAGGCGGGCAACTGGCACGCGGTAAGGCGAGCAGGAAACGTAGGCGAGGCCGAGCTTGTGGCAATACACGACCGAATCAGGATCGCCACCGTGCTCACCGCAGATGCCGAGCTTGATGTCCGGACGGGTCTTGCGGCCCTTGGCAACGGCGATTTCCATGAGCTGGCCAACACCAGTGGTGTCGAGCGTGGCAAATGGGTTCTTCGCAAACACGTCGTTTTCAACGTATGGCAGAAGGAACGCGCCCATGTCGTCACGGCTGATGCCGAGCGCAGTCTGAGT
>JBILPN010000208.1:0-6344 GCA_044373865.1 Luteolibacter sp.
CACCGCCGCCCTTCCAGGCTGGGACACCAACGGCCGCTACTCCGTGGCAAGCGGCGCGACGCTTGCCGTCTATAATGCGCTCTCCGATGCAAATATCGCCACTCTGCTAGGCACCACCAATTTCGCCGCCGGTGCCTCCCTCGGGCTCGATACCACCAGTGGAAATCGTGCCTACTCCGTCGCGATCACCGATACCGCGCAAGGAGCGCTCGGCCTTACCAAACTCGGGGGTAACAGCCTGACACTCCCGCTCGCCAACACCTACAGCGGCCCCACCGCCGTCATCGGCACGGGAATCCTGACCATCCAGAATGCAGGCTCCCTCGGCACCACTGCCAACGGAACCTCGGTCGCCTCCGGTGCACGCCTCGAACTCGACGGCGGCATCACCGTCACTGGCGAAGCCGCCACGCTGGCAGGTGGGAGCAGCAATTTCTTCGGTGCCTTGCAAAGCAAGACCGGCGTCAACAAATGGACAGGCGACATCACGGTCACCGCCAACGACACCCGGATCGGCGCACAGGCTGGCTCCAGTATGGAAGTCTCCGGCACCATCGACAGCGGCATCAGCAACCATAGCGTGACTTTCCGCCCGGCGGACGCCACCGCGACCGTCATCGTCTCTGGAAACAACACCTATCTCGGTGCAACCAATCTGGTCGGTGGACTCGTCAACGCCAGCTCGCTCAACAGCGTGGTGAGTGGCTCGGCATTCAGCAACTTTGGTGCTCCAACAACTGCCGCGAACGGAATTATCAACTTCGGTGCCGTCGCGGGCAGCGGCTTGCGCTACACCGGAACCGGTGAAACCACTGACCGCATCATCAACCTCGGCGGCACCACCCAGGGCGGCACCATCGATCAATCCGGTACCGGCGAACTCAAGTTCACCAGCGGAGTTACCGCCACTGGAAACGGAGCGAAAGCCCTCACACTTCAAGGTTCCACCGCAGGCACCGGGGAAATCGCGGGCCCCATCGCCAACAGTACTTCCGCAACCTCGCTCATCAAAACCGGCACCGGCACCTGGACGCTCTCCGGCACCAACACCTACACCGGCACCACCGCCGTCACCGCCGGCACCCTCAAGCTCAACTACGACACCGGAGCCGGCGGAACGGACGGCACCAAACTCTCCGACACCGCCGCCCTCACCCTCGGCGGCGGCACCCTCGAACTCGTCGGCGGCACTCACCCCGAAGTCGTGCTCTCCACCACCCTCACTGCCGGGGTTTTCTCCAAGCTCGTCGGCTCATCCGGCGGTGCGGTCCTGCAAATGAATGCCATCACCCGCAACGCCGGAGCCAGCATCGATTTCAGCACTTCCGGAATCGCCACCACCGACACGCTTAACACCGCCAGCGGCATCCTCGGCACTTGGGCCACCGTCGGCGGCAGCGACTGGGCCACCAACTCCACCAACCTCGCCGATGGCCCCGTCACCGCCTACTCCGCCTACGCCGACCTATCCGACAGCGCCGTCATCGCCGACGGCAGCACCTCCAACGTCCGCATCAACAGCAATGGCGGCGGCGGCAGCATGACTCTCGGCTCCGCGACCACCACCATCAACTCGCTGCTCCAGAACAACTCCAGCCAGCCTGCGGTCATCGACCTGGAAGCCACCAACACCCTCGCGACCTCCGCCATCATGATCGGAACCAACGCCAAGGGCCTCACCGTGGGAGCTCTTCCAAATGACGGCACCCTCACCGCCGCCACAGCCGGCGGTGATCTGCTACTGCGCAACAATTCCATCACCGAGTCGCTCACCATCCATTCGGCCATCGCTGACAACACCTCCGCCTCCACCCTCACCAAGGTGGGGCCAGGCGCGGTCGTTCTGGCGGGCACCAACACCTACACCGGCGTCACCAGCATCGCGGAAGGCACGCTCAAAGCCGGCAGCGCCGGTGGATTCAGTGGCACCAGTCCGTTGGTGATGTCGGGCACCAGCATTCTAGACTTGAACGGTCATGGTGGAGCATTCACCAACCTCACCGCCACCGCAGCCAACACCATCACCACCACGGGAGAGGAGGCTGGTGTTGACACCCTCACCGTCTCCGCACTGTCCGCCACTTCCCCAGCCTTGTTCACCGACAACGGCATCCGCCGCCTCGCACTCTCCGTCGCGGGTAACAGCGGCAGCCCACTCAACAACCTCGCCAACACCTTCTCTGGCGGACTGAGCATCGGCAGCACCGTGCGACTCTCCGTCACACCTGGAACGGTGGGCACTCCCGGAGCAATTGTTAGCGGCCCATTTGGCCGCGGGCCGATCACCGTCAACGGCGGAAACACCTTCGATCAGGGAGCCCAAATCTGGTTCGCCGCCTCCAACCGAACGCTCGTTAACGACGTCATCGTCAACGGAAATGGTGGCATGGGAGCTCGCGGTGGCACTTTCCGGATCAATACCAACGCACCAGCGGTGACGGGTTTGGTCGTTTCCGGCAATATCACGGCCAATCTGGCAGATGCCTCGTTTGGAAGTGATTCCACGACTGATGGCTCAAGCCTCTTGCTGAGTGGCAAGTTGACGGGCACCAGTGGATTCCGGTTCTTTGTGTCCGCCAATGGATCCAAGTGGACGACGACGCTCAACAACGCGACGGCCAATCCCAATGACTACGCCGGTCCCACCACGATCAGCAGTGCCCCGACGACCTTGGCATTGGGGGCGGCAGACCAGATCCCCAACGGCAGCGGCAAAGGCAACGTGGTACTGACTCTCGGCACCCTCGACCTCGCAGGTTTTGATGAAACCATCAACGGCTTGTCCGGCGGAGGTGTTTTGGACAATGTTGCCACCGGCATTGGCAACACTCTCACTCTCGGCGATGGCGATGCCACTGGCACCGACTTCACCGGGGTGATTCGAAACACCAAGGGAACTCTCGGGCTCACCAAAATTGGCACGGGTGTGCAGACACTTTCCGGAGCGAATACCTACGTCGGGGCGACCCGCATTGACGGTGGCACTCTCGCACTCGGTGCCGCAGGCGGCATTGCCAATACCTCGTCCATCCGTATTGCCGCTGACGCGAAATTGAACACCGTGCTTCAAACGATCTACGCGATGCCGACCGCCAAGGCCGTCACCTTCGAGCTGGACGCAGCAGGGGATGGCGTCAGTGGTCAAATCGAAGCTGCGGGTCTGGACATCACCAACGCCGTCGTTGACTTCGACATCACCGGTCCACTCGATGACGAGGCTTACATCCTTGCCACCTACACCAGCAAGATTGGAAGCGAATTTGCCTCGGTTGTCGCTCCATCCGGCTATGCCATCGATTACGACTACAACGGCGGCACGCAAATCGCACTCGTCCAAGCGAGCGAATCCGCCTATGACGTTTGGATCAATGGCTACCCATCCATCACCGGAGACAACCGACTGGCCACGGCGGATCCTGACTTTGATGGTCTCACCAACCAGCAAGAATTCGCCTTCGGCCTCATTCCGAACAGCGCATCCTCCGCGAACCCTATCCTCGTCCAGCTAGACAAAACTGCGGGTCAATTCACCTATCAGCGCCTCGCATCCAGTGGTTTGGCTTACACCGTTTGGACTTCTGATAACCTCGTCAATTGGACATTGGACTCCACTGCGATCCAGACAGTTAGCTCCGCAGCTGCGAATGAAACCGTCGTGGTCACGCTCAGCGGCAGCAAGCCGCTAAGCGCTTCTAAATTGTTCGTCCGCGTGCAAGCCAACTGAGGCAGTTCTAGATTCTTTTAGCCCACTGGAAGCCCTAAATCCAAAGGCAGGATTTGTGAAATTCAATGATCAAATCCTGTCCTGTTTTCTTTAAATCCTTAAAACTTAAAAAATCGAAATACTCACCCAAATAGGGGGTTTTTAGCTGAATTTAGCATCATTGATGCGCAAGGTCACAGACATCTTGCGTGAACTCATCTGGCGATTCGGCAGCCCTCAAACTAAACATTTAACTCAATTGAGGCGATTGTGCATTTTCAGCGGTCGTCATTTTCAGAAAAACCCACCCTTGAAGTCTCAAATTCACTTTTTGGGACAATCTTACCTAAAATCCCAATTCTCCTAAATTTCTCCCGATGAAAACCCGCTCCAACCCATTCCTCCGTGCCGGATCTCTAGCAGCATCCATTGTGTTTAGCTTGAGTCAGGCCGCTTCCGCAGCTGACTACTACTGGGATACCAATGGTGAATCATCCAACACTGGCGGAGCTGGAAACTGGACCACGGCAAACTCGGGCAGTCCATGGCGCAATGGTTCCATTACCGGCACTCTCGGAAATTGGGTGGATGGCAACACGGCGATTTTAGGCGGAACTGGTGGTGCGGTGACGATCAGCAGCGGCGTGCTAATCACCACGCCGAAAATCAGTGTTGCTACGAATAGCTACTCTCTCTCCGGCGGCACAGTCGCCTTCGGTGGAACGGCGGCCAGCCCTGGAATCATCGATGTCAATGGATTTAGCGGCTTTACTTTTGCTTCTAGCGCGACGGGGAGTCTTAAGGTTCAAGCAACCGGCAACGCGGCAACACTGGCAAGTGCTCAGCCAATGACCGTGACCGGCAGCACCAATCTCACCTCCTTTGAGTTGGCTCTGGCAACGAATTCAAATCACGTCATTCTCGGCAATGCCGCCGCGCTTGGCACCGCCAGTTCGTTGGTCAAGCTCACCAAGGGGACGCTGAATCTTGGCAATACAGGAGGGGTTTCTTTAGGATATAACAGTTGGGCGACGGATTTGGCCGGCGGCACGGTTCGTGCCCGCTTCGCATTCCAAACTTGGAATGGTGCCACCAGTCTGAGTGCCAACTCTCAGATCATGACCCGCAACGCGGCGGACGCGAAATTGATCTTTTCTTCCTCGGGAACGATCAATTTGGAGACCAATGCACTCACCTTGATGGCGAGTTCGAATTCCCAAGGAATTGAATTGAACGGGATCATTTCAGGAGCTGGTGACCTTGTAACGGGAAGCAACCCGCTGGGAGGTTCGGACAACGGCAATGGCATCACCAAGCTCAATGCGGCCAACACGTTCTCTGGCAGTGCGACCACCACTCAAAACCTCGGGACCCTCGCCCTAGGCAATGTGAATGCCCTACAAAACGCCACGCTCAATACTGGCCTCTCCGGCACTCAGGGCGTCACTTTTATGGTGGATGGGACGAACACTTACAACATCGGTGCGCTTCAAGGCTCAGACGCTCTTGCCATCGGTGCGAACAGCATCAGCCTCGGCAACAAGGCTGGTAGCAACTCCTTCGGTGCCGACATCAGCGGTGCTGGCGGACTCACAAAAACCGGATCTAGCAGCACCCAAATCCTCACGGCTGCCACCAACTACGCGGGAGCCACCAGCATCACTGGCGGAACCTTGTCACTCGCGGGTTCCGGGGCGATCAATGGCTCCAGCGGAATCAGTGTGAACGGCAGCAGCGCAAAATTGCTTCACAATGGCAGCACTGCTATTTCTTCCGCCGTCACTCTCACCAATGGCACTCTTACCGGCAGCGGCACCGTCAATACCGTGAACGTCGGAGATGGCACCGGCGGCATCATTTCCAACAATGACGGCGTGGCTGGCGCGGCTCTTAGCATCGGCACTCTCACCCTCAGCGGTGGGGCCAGCATCAATCTCTACAGCGACAGCGCCTCCGCAGCCCTCAATGTCACCTCCGCCTTTTCAACCGGTGCGACAGCGGCCACGATCACTGCCAACAATGCAGGCGGTTGGAACAATGGCAGCACTTACAATCTAATCAACTATGGTGGCGGCTCGATCGGCGGCAGCGGGAATAATTTCGGCCAAGTCGTCAACAACCTCTCCGCCCGGCAAAATGCGGTCTGGGGCGATACGGGCTCAGCGATCCAGATCACAGTCAATGGCGACAATCCACGATGGATGGGTGATGCCGACGGCAAGTGGAATCTGAGCACCGCCAACAACTGGAAGCTGGTCACTGGTGGGAATTCCACCATCTACCTTGCCACGGACGACGTGATTTTCGACGACAACGCGACCGGCACCCGGACCATTGACATCGATGCGGCCAACGTCGCGCCTAACAGCACTGTTTTTAATAACAGCACCAGCGCCGCATACACTCTCGGCAGCTCCGGAGGATTCGGTATCTCCACTGGCAGCCTCACCAAAAACAACACGGGCACCGTCACCATCAGCAGCGCTAACACCTACGCCGGCCTCACCACCATCAATGATGGCCGTGTGGTTTTGAGTGGTGCGGGCACTCTCGGCAACGGTTCGGCACTGTCCCTCAACGGAGGTGCATTGGATCTTGGCACTCTCAGCCGCACGGTGGGAGCGGTCACTATCACTGCAGC
>JBILPN010000209.1:0-6330 GCA_044373865.1 Luteolibacter sp.
CTTGGTCCCTCGAAAAAGCAGAATTGAGAATTCGTAGCGAAGCGCGTCGCAAATGCGGAGCGCCGCAGAGCTGTGTCCGGAAGGCTGGAAAGAGCCGCCTTCTCGTCAGACAAAAATCCCTAAACAAAGGCCCAAGGTAGTCAAACTGTTAGCTTGAACCTCAAAACCGCAGACCGCACGTTGCGTGCCGAACACAACTGGCTCAGAGCTCCCAGGGGCCAGTTGTAGAGTTGGCGGCAGATTTTGAGGCGACGAGTGAGGTCATGTTGAGTGATCTGGTCGAGTTCGGTGCGCGGCGGTGCGAGTTCCCTACGATTTTTGCGGTCGCCCTGAGCCATCACGGCTTGTGGAAATTTACGCTTTGCAAAACTTCTCACAATTTAGACACTCACACTCCAAGAGTTGTGAAGGAATCCGAGCCGTCAGACCCCAAGGTGAGATTGAAATCAAGGATCTTGCGCGAGCGCTCCATGCCGCCGAACCGTGGTTTCCGGATAGCTGCGCTCTTGTCGCTGCTGCATTATTTCACGTTGCTTGGGGCAATTTTGACTGGCATCGCGGTGTATTGGATGCGTGGGCGGATTTCGGAAATGTGGATTGGCGTGGCGGTGGGCTTTGTTTTGGTGACGTGGTTCATCGCGTATCTCAAGCGGCGCTCCGCGATTTGCCCATTGTGCCGGGGGATGCCCTTGGTGGATTCTCAGGCGAGGGTGAACGTGCGCGCCCAGCGTTTTTTGGGCTTCAATCATGGGGTGACTGCGATTCTCTCGATTCTGGCAACGCAGACCTTCCGCTGCATGTATTGCGGCTCTAAGTTTGATTTGCTCAAGCGCCCGTCGTATCGCACGCAGGAAAAGACCAAACGGCGCTGAGCTTGCGGGTGGGAAATGGAAAATTCTGCGCCGCGCCTCAGAGTGCGGCGTGGCGGCGCGCCATCGGCCAAGCGACTTCAGGCACGAAGTCCTGCCACGTGTCATCGTTCGCGCAGATCATCCGGCAGACATCGCGGCCGGTGTAAGAAAGCGTTTGATCATCTGCATACGGGATGCTGTGGATGCGGTCGTTTGCAAGAAAGTGCGCGTAAAGGTGCTTGCTCTCCGGCGGGGCTTGAAAGGTTTCCGCCGTGACGAGCTCGCCAGTTTTGCGGTTTTTCCATGGGAAGACGTGCAGCGTCACTCCCGCCTTGAACAAGCGGCCGAACGATTCCAGCAGCCCGCCCGCGAGGTTTTCCGACCACTTGGGTTTGAAGAGCTCATTGAGCAGGCCGATGCTCAGCACGATGCCAACCGGCTCGCTGGTGTAGCGGTGGAGAAATGCGGCGATCCGGTGGAACTCCGCGCAGCGCGAGAGCAGCACGGTTTTACCCAGTGACTGCAGGGCATCCGCGCGGTCCAAGAAATCCACCGGGTCCACTCCGCGGTCGCGCAGAAGGTTGTGAATGGAAATTTCACAGAGCTCGATGGCGGACTTGCGCGCCTCCTCCCCGAGTGGCTCGTCAAATTCAATCCGCGCGTTTTTGAGCATGTTCAAGTGGATGTTCATCACCGGATCAAAGCTGCCGCGCAGCAGCAACACGGCCCTGCGGTAGAGGGTTTCTGCGGGTTGGACGACTTCGCCGCTCGGCAGGAACATCGTTGCTTCCGTGAGGCCACTTTCCACGAGCTGGAGAGCGCAGAGGCGGTTGTCGAAAAAGTCGTAGCCGTGGCCACCGAACTTGAGCAAGTCCACCTCGACTCGTCCCGGGGCGAGATTGTCCATCAGGGACTCGACGAATTTCTGCAAGTGCCCGCGGGTGCGAAATGCCGAGTAAATCAGGTTCACGCCGATGACGCCGAGCGCCTCCATTTGATCGATCGTGCGTGCGTCCAGCAAGCGGACGTGCAGCACGATTTCCGAAGGTGGATCGCCGGGTTTCATTTGGAAGCGGACGCCGAGCCAGCCGTGGCACTCGCCGCTGTCCTTCCATCCGCGGGCGCGGACGGTGTTGCAAAACGAGAAAAATGTCGTTCCTTCCCCGCGTTTGGGGCCGAGGCGCTCCAGCAGGATCGAGTATTCGTGCTGCATCATGGCGTGCAGCCGCTGGGCGGAAACGTAGCGTCCGGACTGGCCGTAGAGCGCGTCGCTCATGGTCATGTCGTAGGCGGAGATCGTCTTGGCGACGAGGCCGGCGGTGCCTGAGGCGCGGAAAAAGTAATTTACCGTCTCCTGCCCGGCGCCAATTTCCGCGAAGGTGCCATAGACGGTGGGGTCCAGATTGAGCTCCTCGGCTTTTTCAATGCTGCTGAGGCTCATGGTGTTTCGAGTCCTTTCACCCACCCCTTGCCAATCAGCCCGTCGATGATCACTTGGTTGGACGATGTCGAGGCTTCGGGGAATTTGAGGAGGAGGATCATTTGCGCTTTTTTGGTGTCTGGATCCAGCCGGAGTTGGTCATGCAAAGGCGAATCTTTCGGGGCGTATCCGAAGATGGAGTGCTCAAGATCGGGGGACTCCAGGCGGAATGACTGCCACTTCACGTCGTCGCTGAATGCGAAGTTGTAGTAGTCCACATCGGTCAGAGTAACGCGGAACTCTTTGGGCGTGAGTGGTTTGGTGGTCATGAACTCGGGCCAGGAAATTTCCGACCAGCCAACCCAGTCTTCCCAGTCGATTCGCAGCCCGTTGGGAGTTTCGACAAAAGCCATGGATTTTTCCTCAAGCTCCCGGGTGAGGATGCTGGCGAAAACTGCTTTTCCCGGGATGTCGAGATCATCTCTGGGCTCTAGCTTAGAAAGTCCGACGGGGATGAGCGGGCCGGGCGGATAGAATTTTCTCATGCGTGCCTCGGTTTCCTCGCCAAGGCGGACGGATGGCATCAGGTCCTCGATGCTTTTTGCGTCGAGAAATGTTTTCGCAAGCGTTTGTATTTGAGCGAGTTGTTCTTGGCGGCTGCGTTTCGGAGCGGCTTCTGGCGTGGGGCTGGCGTGGGTGGCCGCCGAAACAGGGGCGGGTGGCATGACGGGCGTCTCCCCCATGTTGAGAAAAATTAGCACGCCCGCGACCATCAGCGCGAACAATGCGCCACCGCCGATGAGCATGAGTCGCATTTGCTTTTTTTCAACAGGCGCAGTCCCGGCCGCTTCATGTTCCCACGAGGGAGCCTCCGCGTGTTTTTTTCCGCGCCTGCGCTTTTTGGTGCGCGGGGCCTCCTCTTCGGCAGTTGTTTCCGAGGGCTCCGCTTTCCGCAGCGGAGCCATCAAGGGCGGCGGGCTGTCTTCCGCCGTCGGGACCTTCAACATCCTGCGGCAGCTCGGGCAAACGATTCCACTCCCGTCATGATCCCGCGGGACACGGAACACAAACCGGCAATCCGGACACACATAACCGCTCCAGCGGCGGGCTGTTTCCATCGTTTCGGGCACGGGAGAAGCTTGCCGCGCTGGGGCCCGACTGCAAGCTTTGCTGAACCGAAAAATCACGGATTTCAATCTTGGGGGTTGTCGGCGTGGCTTGGAACTGGCATTCGGTTACGTTCGTGACGGTGAAAATTTTGATTTGGATTGGCGTGATGCTGGGCTGGCCGTTGGTGGCGGTAGCGCAGGACTTGGCGAAGCTAGAAGGCTGTCGCTACATCCCCACCGAGTGGGCGGATGGGGACAGTTTCCAAGTCCAGGGCAAGGATGGTAAGTCCTTCACGCTGCGCATTTACGGTGCGGATTGTTTGGAAACTCAGGTGCGTGATGATTCGGACGCGCGCCGCCTGCGCGAGCAACGCCGCTACTTCGGCATCGCAGAAGTGGGCGGGAATCCGGTGGCCTCCATTGAACTCGCCAAGGAAATGGGGAAACGCGCGACGCTGGCCACGGCGGAATTTTTGCGCGAGCCCTTCACGGTTTTTACCTCATTTGCCGATGCTCGCGGCTCGGCGCAGCACAAGCGGGTTTACGGGTTCGTCGTGAATGCGGAGGGTGAGGATCTGGCCACGCACTTGGTCAGTCTTGGCTTGGCGCGCGCCTTTGGGGTCTATCGAGAAACGCCGGACCGGCAGCACCGGGATATTTACCGGGAAAGTCTGCGGGACTTGGAATTGCGCGCCTCCAAGCTGGGCAAGGGAATTTGGGAGCGCACTGACTGGGAAATGCTGCCGCGAGAGCGGGCGATTCAAAGGCTCGACGACGTGGAGCTGGGCCTCGCCACTGCGTCCAAGAAGTCGCTGGCTCCAGGAGTGGTGGATTTGAACACGGCGACGCGCGAGGAGTTGATGCGGATCCCCGGGGTGGGTGCCGTGATGGCGGAGCGAATCATCAAGGGGCGGCCTTACCGGGCGGTGGGCGATTTGAAATCCGTCTCTGGCATCGGCGAAAAGACGCTCAAGCGGCTTGCCGAGTTTTTACGCGTCGCTGGGTAGTTTGCGAGTCAGAAGGGTTTTGCAAGTCCCAGCCAAGCGGCGGCCGCAGCGGCGGTGATGCAGAGGCCGAGCACGACTGGCGCAGGCAGCAACTTGCGTTTGGTGAGGGCGGGTGCGGCTCCGATGAAGAGCCAGAGGCCGAGTTTGACCATCCACCAAGATTGACCCATCGGCGGTTTTTTCAACATGGCAAAGCCGACGAGAAGAATCAATACGAGCGAAACCCCATGCAGAATCGAAGCGCTTTTTTTCGAACTGCCGCCGAGCATGACCGCGCCGAGTGAGCTGAAAAGGGCGATGACGCCGGCGATATGCAGTGTTTTGAGGATGAGGAGGTCCATGGATCGAGGTGAAGTTGCCAGAGTTTTGCCGCATTCCTCTCAAGATCAAGGAACTTCCGAGGTAAGTCAGAAATGAACGGATTTCAGCCTTGAAACCTCACCAAAATCGCAAGTGCGGTGATGATTTTCTGATACCACTTCTCACTACCAATGGGAGTTTGTTAGGTGAGACGGTCCATGATAGCAGGATCTCGTCGAGCATTTCCGGAGAGTCCTTTGATCACATGATGGTGGGTGGCTATGAGCAGATGATTCTCCTGATCGATTGTGCGAAATTGCCGCAAATAGCAGAGCGCCAATCACTGCCGGAAGCCTCCCTCAACGCAGTTTTGCCGGGCAGGAGAAAAACCCTTCAATCGAACCACCATGACATCCAGAGCATCCGGCAGATATTTGTTCCGATGCTCAATGCCGCACGCCATGGCAATCTGAACATCACCGCGTAGCAGTTTGAGAAAGTGATTTTGACTCCATTCTGCCGGTGCTCGACGGGGGGGACACGATTTGGACCGGGGGCCCGCAGCCGTCACGGAGTGCCGCGCACTGGAATCGGCTCGCAGCATCACCGGGCCTGTTTGCATTTCAGACCTCTGTATGGTGCTCAACGTTAACCCGCGAACTCTCCATAAAGCCTTCATCAAGATCATGGGAATCCCACCATGCCAATTTTTTTAAAAAGCGTCCATGCAAGTGCATTGCGTGAATATGGTATAATTAAGGATCGCTGTAATTTTTTTCGATGTGAATCGGGTCAGGCCTGAATCGCCCTAACTTAAGGGGGATTTGGGACGATTCCGGTGGCCTGAAATTCTCATCTCGTGGCATGCCTCGCAGGGCTGCGAGGCTCCCCACGAGATTGGGCCATCAAGCTTCATCGTTCAAGCGATTCCCTTCCGCAGGTCCCGCAAGGTCCACAAAGCGCGGTTGGCTGGAGCGGCGTCTCCTTTCAGCTTCCTCGCTCCATCCTTGCGCTTGGGGCCGAAGCGATCCCGCGCACTGGCAAAGGCCTCGTTGACGAACGCTTTGCTGCCAATCACCGCACCGTCCGTGAAATAACGAATCCGACAATACAGCATCTTTGCAGATCCCAGATCCATCAAAGCCGTTTCGTTGTCCTCACTTTCCAGCAGCTCCGCCGTGTTTTTAGTCGTCTGTCCGAGGCCTTTTGCCGATTGGGATACTTCTGCACGACCCGGTTTCTTCCCGAGCGCCAACCCCATCAACCGCCGATACAAACGGGAAACCTCATCCCATTTTCCGGCATCAAAACCCACGCCCTGATCGCAGAAATACGCACGAACCAGGCCTTCGCGTGCCTTCTTGCCATTTCCTTTGTTACCACCGCCCACCGCTTCGCCATAACTGCTCCATCGATAGTCCGCCGGATCCTTCACCATACTCGCGCGCACCGGATTCAGGTCGATGTAGGCTGAAATCGTCCGTGCTGCGACGCCGTCTTCCACGATTACGCTCTTGAAGCGATCTTCCCAAAGCGTTCCCGAACGCGAATGCGCGCGGTTGAACCATTGGGTAAAGCGTTGCAGCAGTCCCTTCATGAACTCGGCCAGGTCCTGCATTCGGTAGGTGAAACGCTTGTGGATC
>JBILPN010000210.1:0-6326 GCA_044373865.1 Luteolibacter sp.
TTCATGATTCCAGGCAGTTGTTCTTAGGCTGACATGGTAGAACGATGGACTTCAGTTTCTCCGGACACGGAAAAAGCATTGAGGTTCGCCGGATGTCGGGACCGTGGCGGTGGAGAGGAAATCATTGCTATCGATCGTCGCAATCTCCGTCCAGTTGCGGAGATCCACGGAGGATTCAATCGAGTATCGCCCCGGGACATCGGTCCAAGTGAGGGTCACGCTGCCAACGTCATTACGAACGAACGAGTTGACGCGGATCGCATCCGGCAGCAGAGGATCCGTGCCGATGGCGATTTCATCCGCATCAGTGACTCCGTCCTGATCGGTGTCTCCGGTGCCATCGAGGGCGACGGTTAGGAGCTCGCGCATTTCGACGAGGTCGGGGATGCCGTCGTTGTCGGCGTCCCCATCGTTGATGCCATCGGAACCCGGCCAGTTGTCGGGATCCGGGACTGGATAGAGTGATTGCACTTCTTTCATATAATCACGGAGACGGACCCACATGCGCCAGCGGACGGCGATTTCGGATTCCGATAGATCCACATCCTCACCGATGTGCGTGCCGAGTTGATAGAGACTGAAAGAATCCGCGAGGTTGGGCTTTTCGAATTCAATCACCAGCTTGTAGTCCCTGTCGTGCAGCGCCACGCTCGGGCGCTGGTCCTTGCCGTCGGCAAGCACGTAGTGCGGGGTGTAGTGGACGAGCGGGCCGGGACGATTCACTTCAGAGGGCGGCGTGTTTTCAGAGACTGCGCTGATGGCGGAGACCAGACTGCCGCCATCGATTGCCGCCGGCAGGACGCCCGGACTGCCGCCGGCCCACTCCCAAATGGTGGGGAAAATGTCGGTTCCCATCATGGGGAGATCGCATTGGCTGTCCGGCGCAATGCCGGGGCCGGCGAAAAAGGTGGGGACGCGGACACCCCCTTCCCAGATTTCGGGCTTGCCGCCCCGCAGCGGGGCATTGTCGGAGTAGCTGGATTGCGCGCCGTTGTCGGACTGATGGATCAGATACGTCGAATGACGGATACCCAGGTCGTCCAAGGCATCGAGAGTGCGACCGATCGCTCCATCGAGATCCGTGTGCATGGCGGCCCAGCCGCGATTGGAATGACGGGTGCCGGGTGTGCGACCTTGATAAGCGGCGTAGCTGCCGGCGGAATAGCGGATGGAGAGATGGGGCGCGTAGTGGGAAATCTGGCAGTAGAAGGGCGTCCCGGCCGAGGACTTGCGGTTCATGAAATCGATCGCCCGGGCGGTCAGGCTGTAGACGAGCTTGGGATCGGCGTTCTGGGTGCCCCCGGCATCGCCGGTGGAGTTGTCAGTGGCACCGTCGCTTTCGTCAAAGCCATGGGCGGCGGGGCCACCGCCATTGAGATGCCATTTTCCCCAGTGCGCCGTGGCATAGGGAGTGGGGAGGGTCTTGAGCAGTTCGGTAATGGTGGTGTCGGACGTCCGGATGGCATCGACTTTCTTGCCGGGAGAAATCATCAACTGCGAGGTGTTGGGCAGCGGACTGGCGTTGCGTCCGACGATGTCGGTGAAGCCAAGGCGGGCGCAGGTTTTTCCGGTCAGGATGGCGTAGCGTGAAGGCGAGCAGTTCGGCGCGGGAGAGTAGCCGCTGGAAAAGCGCATGCCGGAATTGGCAAGCCGGGTGAAATTGGGCGTGATGTGGTAGTCGCTCTTGGAGTCCGGACGGTTCTTGTCGGCCTGACCCTCCATGGTCGTCCACCCTTGGTCATCCGCCAGAAGAAAGAGGAAATTCGGACGGGTGCGGATGTCGATTGCGACGTTGATCGTTTCGTTCCCGCTGGTGGTGCATGAAAAGGCATCCGCTCCGGACGCGGCCGCGTTCGGGGTGTAGGAAACCCGGTCGCCATCGATGCTGGCGACACCTTTCGCCGGCTGGGTGATGGAGGCCACGCTGACACCGGAAGGAGCACCGCGGAGCACGTCGAGCCGATTGACGGATGAATTCATGAGAACCTGGAAGCGCTTGATGGAAGTCGCCAGTGCGACATCGACTTGCACCGTAACCGAGGATGTGGACCCGACCAGCGAGTAGGTGAACGAATCCGAACCGACAAATCCGGGATCAGGCGTGTAAAGCACCACGTTGCCCGAGATGCTGGCGGAACCATTCACAGGATCCGAGACCATCCCGATGGCGGGTGATAGACCAATGTCATTGGCGAGCACATCGAAGGAATTGTCAGAACTCCCGGGAAGGACCGAATACGAATCCGGTATAGCCACGGGACCGTTAGAGCCCAGAACCACCTTGTCGATGGCAATGTCCGTGGTGGTCCCGGCGGCGGCCCTGGTACCGTTAGACGCCGTTAAGCGAAGCGCGACGCGGTCGTAGCCAGCACCGAAATCGATGTTGAAGGAGGCTTCGCGCCACGCGGTGTTGGAGACGACCGCATCGGTGGTCTTGGTGAAAGCCGCCGAATTGAGCAGAACCGTGTAGGCTGACGCGGGGATGGTATCCGCCGCAGACAGGTTTCCGCCGGTATTCGGGTCGGCGAGGTCGAAATAACCACTGGTCCAGGTGCTGTTGATGCCGAAGACCTCGACCCGGAGCCTCAGGACATGGGGATTGCCGTTGGCGGCATCGGCGTCGTTGAGGAGATAGCTGAAGGTCAGGGGCTGGATGCCGGAGAGCCCGCTGGGATTTGAAATGATTTGAATCAGCCCGCGGGTGTCACTGCTGGTGGTGGTGATGCTCGGATCGCGATACCGGGCCAGCGGTTCGACCTGCTCGTCGGGACCTGTCAGGTTGGCTTCGCGATACCAAGTGCAGGTATCTACGGCGGGGGCGTTCGAATACCACGCGTCGATTCGCGATGGCCCGGCTCCGCCCGTGCCGCCGGTGGCGTCACTCGACTGAAGGATCGGATCGTTGAAATCCGGATTGGCAAGACCCAAGGCCCCTGCGGATTGGAGCAGCCCAAGTGAGGCTGCGAGTGAGATGAGAGCCTTCATGAAATTTCGGAGATAATGCGCCCCGGAGATCAGCGTCCCCGGTTGGGCGGGGTGACTGGAACATTGATAGGCTCCACAACCGCATCAACCCCGCTTTCGGAGACACCCGCTCTCTTGATCGAGGCGGAAGATCTGCTTTTCGCTGGCGGCTTCAGGTAGTTCTCATGCAATTGGCGAAGACGCGCGACCTTTTCCGGATGATTTGCCGCAAGATTCGTCCTCTCACCGGGATCGTCCTTAAGATTGGCGAGAAAAATCTCAACGGTCTTAATACGTCGTCCTTCGGTGGTATCGCGGGTTCTTCCGACGAGCTTCCAGTCGCCTTCGCGCACGGCCCACTCCGCCTTCGCCCCCTCTCCCAACTGCCAGTGAAGCGCGCGCCCGTCGTGCGGACTTGGAGCGTTCGCGGCGGCGATGACTTTCACAAGACTGCGACCATCGAGAGGCGCGGCCGGCACTTTCACCCCGGTGAGTTCCGCAAGGGTTGGCAACCAGTCGCAGCCATGGCTGAGTTGGTCCCGCACCTCATTCGGCGGCACTTTTCCGGGCCACGAAATGATCGCAGGCAAACGGATTCCGCCGTCAAAGAGACTGAACTTCGCCGACCGATAGCCACCCCCGCTGCCGCCGCCGAAGTGAGCGCGTTCTTCGGTCGAGTGACCGTTGTCGCTTTGGAAAATGATGATGGTCCGCTCGCGCAAGCCGAGTTCATCGACCTTCGCAAACAGTTCACCGAGCCGTTGGTCCTGCGCCGCCACGGAGGCTGCATAAAGGTTTCTTGGATAGGGAAGTTTCGCGAATTTTTCGAGCCACTTCGCATCACCCTGATAGGGATAGTGCGGAGTATTCAGCGCGTAGAAAATAAAGAACGGCTTTTCCCGATGCTCTGCCATGAACCGCGATGCCTCGTCCACCATGAGATCCGGGAAATACTGGCCGTCGTAGAACACCTCGGTGCCATTCCGCCAGAGATCGTGGATATTCGGTCCGTTCCAATAGAAAAAGTGGGAATAGTTGTCGATGCATCCACCCATGTGGCCGAAGGAGTGGTCGAATCCCTGCGCCAGCGGAAGAGTCTCCGGAGTATAACCGAGATGCCACTTGCCAATGTGTGCCGTCGCATAATCCGCCGCCTTGAACATCTCCGCCATGGTCACCTCCCCGCCCGGCAGTGCCCCCTTGCCTCCCTCATGCGACGAGCAGTTTCCCGCCACTCCCGTCCGCACCGGCCAACGCCCCGTCAGCATTCCGGCCCGCGATGGCGAACAAACCGGCGATGCTGAGTAAAACTGCGTGAACTTCACTCCGCTTGCGGCGAGAGCGTCGGTGTGCGGGGTTACCAGATCTTTCGAGCCGTAACAACCGAGATCCACGCTGCCATGGTCGTCGGACATGATGAAAATCACGTTGGGTTTTTCGACCGCAACCGCATTTACAGTTAGAAACAATCCTGCGATTCGTTGGATCAGTCGTTTCACAGTTTGATTCGATTGAAGTATCATATTGATGGGAAAACCCGTCACCCCGGAAGTGGATCAGGCGTTGCGACGGCGACGCAGCAGGACGAGCATGCCAAGACCACCGAGCAGGGCGGCACCGGGCTCGGGGATCGTGGTTAGAGTGAGGGCCGCGGTGTCCTTGGTGAAAGTCATGCGCCTGGTATTGGCAACACCGAGAGCCGTGGTCTGATTCAGGCGGAAAAAGACCTCGGATTGAATCGGGGTATTCCCGACATAAAGTGATTGCACGAAAGCGGTGACATCCGAAGTGGGGATCGATCCCGCCACAGCCGCGGTGCTTGTGAATGTGGCATTGATCGCTCCAGCTCCACTTTGGCTGAAGAGTGTGGTTCCCGAGTCATCGGGGGCCGCCGTCACGAGACCAAAGAGCCCGACCGTGTAGGTGGTGTTGGTGTTGATATCCGAGACGGTGATCGCGAAGTTAGCTGCTGAGATGCTTTCTCCGAGGTTAAGGGTCGGCAAGGTGAAGCCGATCACCGCATTCTGGTTCACACGGGTTCCACTCCCTCCCGAAACACCTACTTGGACAGGCAAGGTATCAACGTAGTAACCCAGAGCTGCGCCTCCACTTTCCCGGACCCCGATGATCCGATCTTGGGAATTCAGGGTGGCTTGAACGGTCGCAGCGTTCGCGGAGGACGTGACGAGACACAACGAAGCGATTGCTGCGTGCGACGCGTTGATTAGATGATGGGAAGGATTGGGTTTCATGAGGGATTGGGATTTCAGAATTCTATCGTAGATTATAATATTGCTAGATATTAGAAAGGTCGCCTTCGAGACACCGGCCGACGTCGGTCAACGCAGACAAGGCTATCGTTCAAGAGAAGCGCGGCAATCAAACAAGCCTCTTCTCCCCCCTGTCTTTTGATACAGGCGCCACGGCATGCTTGTCACGGGAGGGCTGCTGTTGCAGAGTTGCATCCGTGATGCATCTCCATTCGCCATCCCCCATGAGGATCTTCGTTGTCGTGATGGCGGCCTGCACCCGTCTCGCGGCGATGAGTCCTTATGAGGTGGACGAGCACACCTTGCATCTCTGGCATCTGGATGAAGATGGACCGCCGTTCGCGGACAGCGGGGTATCACCGAAGCCTCTGCTCGGATTGCTAAACGGAGCAAAGACCGGCTATGAATCGTTGCCTGGAATGGGCCAGGCGGTCTCCTTCCACCATTCGGCTGGCGGAAGGCGGAACAGCAATTATTTCAAGGGCGCACTGTTGATGGCCCAACCGATGTCCGTGGCCGGGCCGAAGGATAACGTGACGGCACCATTTCCGATCATGGGAAAAGACGGAGCATTCACCATGGAGGCGCTGATCAAATTCGAGCGTTTGCCGGCGGATTCACCAGGGATGTCCCTGACAATTCTCAGCATGGACAGCGAGGACGAGAATCGCGTATTCAATCTCCGCATCGAGAAGTCGGGTTTCTTGAGCTTCAGCCAGTTCTCCGGCGTCTCGGTGCGCGGGGGCGGCTTGGCGAGCATTCCGGTCATCGGGCCACACGCCATCAATACCCGCGATTGGTTCCATGTGGCGGTCACCTATGACGGTCGCGAGAGCTCGGCAGGTAATCTGAAATTCTTCTGGACTCGTATCACCCCGGGTTTGGGGCGGGCAAATCTGTTAGGCAGTGGTTCACTTGCCGAAGATCTATCCAAAGGCCTCGGAGATTTTGCGATCGGCAATACAGGGCGAACCGTGCTCGGAAAAAAGGAATGCAATCCGTTCCCGGGCCTGATTGATGAAGTTCGCATCAGCAGCATTGCCAGACCCGCACATGATTTTCTGTTTGTTTCTCCAGAGGCCAAAGCTCAGG
>JBILPN010000211.1:0-6312 GCA_044373865.1 Luteolibacter sp.
ATGTTCATATCGGCGAGGTTGTTGGTCCAGTTGAGTTCCTGCCACCCGCCATTGGTCAGTCTTGAGTTGTCTTGCAGGTCAATCAAAGCGCCAGAATCCATGGCGATTGTTAGTCTGTTGCCAATAGCCCCGTTGAGCTCTTGATAGATGGTCGAGTTCCCGGCAAGCCTGAAAGTGCCGGCACCTGCGATGGTGGATGTCGGCATTAGAGAGGTGAGGTTGTTGTTGGAATTATTCAGTTCGAAAACAGCGCCCGCCGCCACGGTCGTCGTCCGTCCGACGTTGAAATAAGGCTGACCGCTGATTTGCAAGGTTCCGTTGCTGACTGTTGTCGTGCCGCTGCAATAATTCGTGCCGGAGAGGGTCAGCGTGCCGGTGCCGGATTTGGTCAGGCCCGCTGAGCCGGAAATTGGCGCGTTGATCGTCGCGGTTTTTCCATCGCCAAGTGCGTTGACCGTGATGGTTGGGGTGGTGCCGGCGAGGGTGAGCGTGTTGCCCGTCAGCGTCCAGCCAGCGGTTGAAGCGGTGTTCGTGTCGCCGAAGACCAGATTGCCGATCGTTTGCGCGGAATCGAGATTCACGGTGGTGTCCGCGGTGATGTCCAGCGTGTTGAAATCCGCTGTGCTGCCGCTGCCAGTGGCGACAAGATTGTCGAGCCATTCGCCGCCAGCCGGATTCGTCCAATTGGCCGTGATCGGGATGGGTGGGGTGTCGGTTGCATCGACGTCGGCGAGAGTGGTTCCGATGATTAAATTGTCAAAAGCCTGATTCGGGCCACCACCGAAATCGGCCCCCATGATGCGAATTCCATCCACGCCCTCGAGGTTGGCGTTGGTCGTTGTTGCGATCGCAGGACCGCTGACATCGACCGGGGATCCGGTCGGACCCACCCATAGTTCGACGGTGCTGGTCGCGCCTGCGGCCAGCGTGATTTTGGCGACGGCGGTTTTCATGCCGTAATTCAGCTCCGTTGTGGGTCCAGCGCCACCCATGCGCCACAAGTCATGGCCTGAACCTGGCCAGGTGTTGCCGATGAGGAATCGTTCGTCGCCCCCTGCGTAAAAGGTGAGTCCGCCATAGGAAGCGCTTTCCGTTGGCTTCGAATCGAAGCCCCAATCGAAGGACACCCAGAGCGTGCCGGAAGCGCCGAACGTGTGAGCGGTGAAGTTTCTTCTGGAAGGCTCATTTCCACCCACGACGCCTGCGCCGACGTTGATGGAGGAGGACCATGCATTGCTGAAGCCCGTGCCGCCGTCAGCTCCGTTGAGGCCGCCGTCGGCATAGCCATCGAAATTTTCCGAGATGAGAACATCCGCTTGGGAGAGGGCTGCGGAGCTGAAAAATGACACGCAAATGAGCGCGGCGAGGGGTGTGTTTTTAGGTTTCATGGAACGGGATTGGAGGTTTTGTTTGGATTTTAGGACCGAATGGCCATGTCGCTGGGGGGAGATCGGGATTCAAATTTTCCCCCAGCATTTCCAAGATCGTATTCCGCTGCGAGAACCCGACATGGAAAATGGAAAATCTTGGATTTTGTAGGGTGTTTAACTTGCATCCCTTGGTGGGTGGTAAACTTCAGCCCCCGTCTTCATCCACTCCGGAGTGAAATTGAGATACACACCACGGATTGTGGCGGCTGTGGCTGCGACTTCTGTTACGGTCGCTCAAGCAGTGACCGTTGCTGTGGCGAATGCTTCGTTGTCGCCGTTAATCTTTCCAAATTCTGAAAGGCGGCTTGGGTTTTGTGATGACCTCGTGGCCAAGGCGATGTTCCGAGTGCGCTAGATGGAATTTTCTCGGAGCGGGGGAGATGGTGGGTCTTGCAAGGCGGGGTGGGCTTGGTTAAACGAGCCGGATGAATGCTTTTGAGTCGTTGGGAATTTCGCCGTGTTTGGAAATTTCCGATGAAGCCTTGGCGGCGGCATTTCGTGCGGCGGGCAAGCGGGCCCATCCGGATGCTGGAGGTGACGAGGCAGAATTTGCCTCGCTGCGAGAGGCGTTTGCGGTGGTGTCCAGTCCATCGCGGCGTTTGCGTCATTGGTTGGAGCTGCGTGGCACTCCGGGAGAACTCCGTGGCATCATCGATGACTCGCTGATGGATCTTTTTTCCGAAGTGGGTGCGGTGACGCAGCGGGCTGAGGCGGTGCTCCGCAAGCGTGAAGAGGCGAAGTCAGCCTTGGTGCGCGCCATGTTGGAAGGCGAAACTCAATTGAGCCGAGAAGCTGTTGAGAGGGCCTTGAGTCGGGTAGAAGCTCGGATGGGTGAGGCTTGTGCAGGGTTTGGCAAGCTGGAGAACGGGCAGGTGCTTGATGTGGCAATGGCCTCCGAGCTTGCGCGCAATCTTGCCTTTCTCGAGAAGTGGCGGACCAACTTGCGTGCGTGTTTTTCCCGACTGGTCTGAGGCTTAGGAGACGAAGAGGCCGACGATTGCGGCACTGGTGAGGTTGGAGAAGGTGGCGGCGATGACGGCCTTGAGTCCGAGTTTTGCGATCTCGCTGCGGCGTGTGGGAGCCATGCTGCCAAGTCCGCCGAGCAAGATCGCAATCGAGGACAGGTTGGCGAATCCGCAAAGGGCGACAGCGCAGACCGCCTGGGCGCGCGAACTCATCGCGCCACGCCACTCAGCGTATTGGACGTAGGCGACGAACTCATTGAGCACGAGTTTTTGTCCGATCAAGCTCCCGCCATGGCTCGCGTCTGACCATGGCACGCCAACCATCCATGCGACTGGGGCGAAAACCCAACCGAGAATTTGTTGCAAGCTCAAGCCCCCATTGCCAAACCATCCACCGACGCCGCCGAGCATTAAATTGACTAAGGCGATGAGACCGATGAAGGCGAGCAGCATCGCTCCCACGTTCAAGGCCAGTTTGAGGCCGGTCGATGCGCCAAGCGCTGCGGCATCCAGCACGTTGGCGGGTTTTTCGTCGCCTTCAGCGAATTCCAAGTGGACCTCACCGGGCGTTTCCACCTCAGGTTTCATCATTTTCGCGTAGAGCAGGCCACCGGGAGCCGCCATGAATGAGGCGGCAAGTAAGTATTTCATTTCCACACCCATCGCTGCGTAACCTGCGAGCACGGAGCCAGCCACACTCGCAAGGCCACCGACCATCACGGCAAACAGCTCCGATGAGGTCATTCTTGGAATGTAAGGCTTCACCACCAAGGGGGCCTCCGTTTGACCCACGAAGATGTTTGCCGCGGCGGAGAGCGACTCCGCGCGGCTGGTTCCTAAAATTTTCCTCAGCGACCCACCTAGCACGATGATCACCAACTGCATGATCCTCAGGTGGTAAAGAACTGCAATGAGCGAGGAGAAGAAGATGATCATGGGCAGCACACGCAGTGCGAAGATGAAGCCGATGCCAGAACCCGCGTCCGCAGTGAGCGGGCCAAACAGGAAATCCACGCCCGCTTTACCCGCGCCGATCGCTCCCGTGACCTGATCGCTCAGCCAAAGCAAGCCCTCGCGTCCGGCGGGCAAACCGAAGACGACGCCGCCGATGAGCGCTTGGATCAGGAAAGCGGCACCCACCGTGCGCCAGCGGATCGAGCTGCGTGCGTCCGACATGACAAATGCCAACCCTAGCAATACAGCAATTCCTAACAATCCAACCATGGGCCCTTCCTAAAGCAATTTCCGGGCCGGGGAAAGTTCCATTAGGCAGAAGCCCGGGAAAAAGTGCTTGAAACTCATGGATCTGCCGTAACGCCGTGCATGGGAGCGATGATTTTGCGCTGCGGGTGACAGGGAGTCATTGCGAGCCTCGCCACCGCGTCCATCCATGACGCCATCCAATACCATGGCCTGTGCAAGACGATGCAGGCGGGCAAGGCTTTCCATTTCGTGGGAGTAAACGTATTGGGGTGGAAGAATGCTTGCAGCAGGGCGGGGAAGCTCTAGAAAACCCGCGATGAAACTTGGCTTAGGACTTTATCGGCACCAGCTCAACCCGGAGTATTTCCAATTCGCGCGGCAGTGCGGCTGCTCGGACGTGGTGGTGCATTTGGTGGATTACTTTCGTTCGCCAAAAAATGATGCAGGCGACCAGCCGGTGGGAGATGGCTCCGGTTGGGGGCTTGCGGGAGGTTCCGATGAATTTTGGACCTTGGAGGGACTCAGGGCGCTCAAAGAGCGAGTGGAGGCGGCGGGCTTGAAGATTGCGGCGATTGAGAATTTTGACCCTGCGCATTGGCACGATGTCTTGTTGGACGGTCCGAAAAAAGCGGAGCAGTTGGAATTTCTCAAAGGCATCATCCGCAACATGGGCGCGGTTGGGATCCCGGTGATGGGATACAATTTCTCAATTGCAGGGGTGGCAGGAAGGGTCAAAGGGCCGTTTGCGCGCGGTGGAGCCGAGTCCGTTGGCATGGATGGCCCGCTCGATACGCCGATTCCGAACGGGATGGCTTGGAACATGGTTTATGACGAGCACGCCGCCCCGGGCGTGATTCCCTCCGCGACGCATGAGCAACTGTGGCAGCGTTTGCAGGATTTTCTGGATGCCTTGCTGCCAGTGGCCGAGGAGGCAGGCGTCATCCTTGCGGCGCACCCGGACGACCCGCCGATGCCGTTCGTGCGCGGGCAGCCACGCTTGGTGCACCAGCCATCGCTCTATCAAAAACTCTTGGATTTGCATCCGAGCCCGTCGAACCAACTTGAGTTTTGCATCGGCTCACTCGCCGAAATGACCGAGGGCGAAATTCACCAGGTCGTCGAGCAATATGCGGCGACCGGGAAGCTCGCGTATGTGCATTTGCGGAACGTGCGCGACAAGGTTCCGCATTATAAAGAGACCTTCATCGACGATGGCGAAGTCGATGTTTTGCGCGTTTTGCGGATTCTCAAAGCGCATGATTTCCAAGGAGTGATCATTCCTGACCATGCGCCGGCGATGACCTGTTCCGCGCCGTGGCATGCCAGCATGGCCTTTGCGCTGGGATTTCTGCGAGCTGGCATCAAGACCCTCGAGCCTTGATGCGCGGCGGCGGCGTTGCGAGTTAGAACGGGAATTTCCCGCCGCCGAGGCCTTTCATCATGTCCTTCATGCCGCCGGCACCGCCGAGCTGTTTCATCATGTTGCCCATTTTGGTGGGGGACTTCATCATTTTGCGCATTTCGGCAAATTGCTTGATGAGTTGATTGACCTCCATGAGTGAAGTGCCAGATCCGGCGGCGATGCGTTGGCGGCGCGAGCCCTTGATGATCTCCGGCCGTTGTCGCTCGATGAGTGTCATGGAGAGCACGATCGCTTCCGTGCGTTTGATTTTCTTTTTATCAAAGGCTCCGGCGGGGAGTTGTTTTTTGATTTTGCTGAATCCGGGCATCATTCCGAGCAGCCCTTCGAGCGGCAGGTTTTGGATCATTTTCATCTGGTCCAAGAAGTCGGTGAAATCGAATTTGCCGTCCTGCATGCGCTTCATCGAGCGCATTGCGTCGGCCTCGTTCACCTTATCGGCGACTTGTTCGACCATTCCGACGATGTCGCCCATGCCGAGGATGCGGTCGGCCATGCGGCTGGGGTGGAACTCGAAAAATTGGTCAAGTTTCTCGCCCTCGCCGATGTATTTGATCGGCTTGCCCGTGACGGCGCGCATCGAGAGAGCCGCGCCGCCGCGTGCGTCGCCGTCGAGTTTCGTCAGGATGATTCCGGTGATGCCGACGGCTTCGTCGAAGTGGTTGGCGACGGAGACCGCTTGTTGGCCGGTGGCGGCGTCGGCGACCAGGAGCGTCTCCTTGGGCTTGAGGAACTCGTGGAGTTGCTTGAGCTCCGCGATGAGTTTTTCGTCGATTTCCTGGCGGCCCGCGGTGTCGAAGATGAGGACGGTGCCTTGCTGTTGCTCCGCCCATGCGAGTGCGTCGGCGGCGACCTTGAGCACATCCGTCTCCCCGGCGGCGGGAGTGTAGCATGGGACATCGACCTGCTGCGCGAGCACGGCGAGTTGGTCGATGGCGGCGGGGCGGTAAAGGTCGCAGGCGATGAGGAGTGGCCGGCGGCCTTCCTTTTTCAGGCGTTTGGCGAGCTTGGCGGAGGTGGTGGTTTTGCCAGCGCCATTGAGGCCGCAGATCAGGATGCGCGCGGGCGGATTAAGATCCAGCGGGGCTTGGTCGCCGCCGAGGAGCGCGGTGAGCTCGTCTTGGAAAATTTTGACGATTTGTTCACCGGGCTTGATGGACTTCAGCACATTTTCGCCCATCGACTTCTCCTTCACCTTGGCGATGAAATCCTTGGCAACGGCGAATTCCACGTCGGCTTCGAGCAGCGCGATACGGATTTCGCGGAGAGCGTCGGCGATATTTTTTTCCGAGAT
>JBILPN010000212.1:0-6289 GCA_044373865.1 Luteolibacter sp.
CGATCAGTTCAAGAACGAAGTGCGTTCTCTCGGTCAACCTATATGGCCAAGCGACGGACTATGACGCATTGTTGGAAATTTGTGACAGGCGTGGGATCAGGTTGGTCATTGATAATGCACAAGCGCACGGAGCGCGTTACAAAGGGCGGCGTGTGGGAGGGATTGCACACATCGAGTGTCATAGCTTTTATCCAAGCAAGAATCTAGGTGCATTCGGCGAGGCCGGGGCGGTGAGCACAAACGATGCAGAATTGGCTGATCGGGTTCGAATCCTGCGAAACTATGGGTCGCGCGTCCGCTATCAGAACGAAGTTCCTGGTTACAACTCGCGTCTGGATGAACTGCAGGCTGCGTTTCTGCGGGTGAAACTGAAGTATTTGGATGAGTGGAATCAGCGGCGTGTGGAAGTTGCAAATCACTATTTGTCCCAATTGTCGGATTTATCGTCTTCCCTGGTGCTTCCCGCGGTTCCGGCGTGGGCGGACCCAGTTTGGCATCTTTTTGTGATCCGCCATCCTCGGCGTGACGCGCTGCAGAAGCACTTGGCGGACCATGGGATTCAAACAATCATTCACTATCCGATTCCGCCGCATCGCTCGGGTGCTTATCAAACTCTTGGTCTGCGGCAAGGTGAGTTCCCGATCGCGGAGCAGCTTGCAAGCGAGGTTCTCAGCCTTCCAATCGGCCCACACACTGGAGCGGGGGACGTCGATGCCGTTTGTCGTGCGTTGAAAGCATGGCGGTGAGAACTGCCATTGGATCACCCAACTCGCGCCGTCCATGAGTGTCATCCGTCATCTATACTTTAGAATTTTGCGACTGAAGAAATCAATTCGCAAGCGCTGGTATCGTGGGCATGCCCAAGCTTGTGCTGCTATGCATCAAGCCTGTTTGCACTGGCCTGATTCAGTGTTGGCATCCGTTCCTGTCCGCTGTGATGGCCGTGGTTCTGTCTGGATCGGTGAAGGGGTGAAGCTGGGTTATTTGTCGGCGCCGCGCTTTGGAAGCGGCGAAATTCTTCTCCAAGCGAGAAGCAAGGATTCATTCATCAAGATCGGAGCGGGTTGTTCGACCAGCAACAATCTATCCATCATCAGCAGGCTAGGGGTGGAAATCGGTGAGAAATCGATGATCGGAGATTGTGTTTCCATTTTTGATTCGGATTTTCACCGCATTGATCCGACGACTCGATGGGAAGGTGGCGATGAGCCACAGGCAATTCGTATCGGGCGAAATGTCTGGTTAGGAAGTCGGGTTGTTGTTTTGAAAGGTGTGGAGATTGGAGATAACACGGTTGTTGCAGCAGGAGCGGTGGTCAGCAAGTCGCTGCCAGCCAATGTCATTGCGGGTGGTGTTCCTGCCAAGGTCCTTCGGCAAATTGATCCAAGTTGAGAGTATTCATCGGAAGTGACTCATGAAAGCCAGTATCTTATTCATCGCATACAATCAAAGTCGCTATGTCGCCGAGGCCATACGCTCGGCGATGGCACAGGATTATTCCGACCTTGAGTTGGTGGTTTGTGATGACGCGTCCACGGATGACACGCGTTTGATCTTGGAGGAAGAGCTCGCGAGTTGTCCGCCCCAGATCACGGTTGTGCGCGCTCATTCTGATAAGAATGGCGGACTTCTGGCGAATTTTAATCGTGGCATGGCGAATTGTTCCGGGGATTTGATCATCGCGATGGCGGGTGACGATGTGTCTCGCCCGGACCGTGTATCGGCGATTGTTGAAGAGTTCAGCAAGCATCCGGAGTGCATGTTGGTGTTTTCAAACTGGCAGCGGATTGATGCGGAAGGTGGTATTCTTCCGGGTGGTCCAAAGAACGTGGGGAAAGGTGTTTTTGCTTATGGTTCGCGAATTTCGAATGTTTATGGCGGGTCGCCTGTTTACGGCGCGGCGGCGGCCTATCGCGCCGATCTTTTTAAGACTTTCGGTCCGATGATGATCGGCCATCATCCGGAAGATCGTTGCTATTGGGTGCGGGCATTGCTGCTAGGTGAAGTTCGCTATCTTCCTCAAGTTTTGTTGGATTGGCGTATGCATGGGACCAACCTGAGTAATTCTCTGCGCATGGAAGATAGCATGTCGGCGCGGAAGAAGATGGCGAGACAGATGCTTTTCAAGCAACATTATGCCTTGCAGCACACTCGTGACATTCAGCGATCGTTAGAAAAAGCATGGATCACGCGCGAATTGGCAAGCAGGCTTTTTATGCTGCTAGAGATTGATCGGGAGCGGCAGCGATTGCGTCGATATTCGCTGATGGAGGCTCCGTGGAAGTTGTGGTTGGCATCGGCACGGCGATTGGTTCGACGCGATGGGTCATTTCGGTCGATGCGGCACATTCTGATATCGGATGGCATGATTCGTCTGTTTCCCGGGCGGCGGAAGGGGCGTTGGGCGCGGAAATTTTCATGAACTTGTAGCAACCCGCCGGGGCGGGTTGCGTATGATCGGGAATTGGATCCGTTTTGGGGTTGAGGGGATTTTTCCGTTCATGCCGGATTTAGATTTTCAGGATGGTTTCGATGATTTCATCTTCCATGCCAGCTTCGGTTCGGATGAAAATTTCTTGGAGTCCCTTCTCAGATTGGGTGACGGCTTTGATGCCGCCGGAGATTTTCCGTTGGATTTTCACTGCGCCAGTTCCAATTCCTTTGCCAAGCGACTTTCCGCCGTAGGATCGGCCGATGATGACGCCGATCACGCCATGGATTGCTTCAATTTTGCGCATCACCAGATGGCATTCTTTTGATGAGCTTTGGTGGCGTCCGCGCGAGGGCATGAGGCTGGATGCTAGGAACTCGTGCGCGGTATGCAAGAGTGGTGAGGGTGGAAGGGCCAGTGTTGTGTGGGAAGCGGTATTTTTTGGCTTCCATGCGCTTGGGGATTTCGAGACATTTTCAGAATGATCCATTCACGCATGCTGGCCTATTTTTCCATTTTGGTGGGAAGTTCGGTTGCCCAAGAGGCTGGGATTGAGCGCCTCGATCCCGGATTGGATTCCTTGCTGGACGCGCAGGCGACGGTTGAAATGGTGGCGAGTGGTTTTCGGTGGAGTGAGGGGCCGGTTTGGGATCGAGATGGCAAGCAGTTGTTGTTCAGTGACATCCCGAACAATGTGATTCATGCGTGGAGTCGTGAGGCGGGCTTGAGAGTTTTCATGAAGCCGTCGGGTTACACGGGAGTGGCGAATTATGGCAGAGAGCCGGGATCCAACGGGCTGGCATTTGGGAAGGGTGGGGAATTGCTGATTTGCGAGCACGGGGATCGGAGGATTTCGCGACTCACCAAGAATGGAGGGAAAATGACGGTGGCGGATCGCTTTGAGGGCAAGCGATTCAACAGCCCGAATGATTTGGTGGTACACTCGGATGGGACGATTTTTTTCACGGATCCAATTTACGGTCTGCCAGGTTGGGAGCATGACGAGATGCGCGAATTGGATTTCTGCGGGGTTTTTCGAGTGGCGACAGACGGGCGGGTGACGCTGGTCAGTCGGCAAATTGAGCGGCCCAATGGCATCGCACTTTCGCCAGACGAAAAGACGTTGTATGTGGCGAATTCCCACGGGCCGCGGCCGTATATTTTTTCGATGGAGCTGCGTGAGGATGGGAAAGCGGGCGTTCCGGAGGTATTTTTCGACACCACCGGTCTGTCTGGGCCAGGTGGAGCGGATGGCATGAAAGTGGATGCGCAGGGGAATCTTTGGGCCACGGGTCCCGGTGGATTGTTGGTGATTTCACCGCGTGGCAAGTTGTTGGGGCGGGTTTTAACCGGTCGGCCGACGGCGAACATTGGCTTTGGCGGAGAAAATGGCAAATCCGTGTTTTTAACAGCGGATGACCGGATTCTAAGGTTTGAGCGCAGGTAAGCGGCTATTTCGCGAGTTTTTCAGCGAGTTCGCTGGCCCAGGACTCGAATGCGCAGTCTGCAATCACCGGCTCTGACGTTTCGCGCCAATTTGGCGGTGGGTTTGGGAGGTTTACCCAACTGCGGCAGCCGCCATAGCGCGATTCGTAGGGGAACTCCCATGGGCTGGCGAGTTTGCGAATGCGGACGGCGGCGAGGTGAATGCTGCCTGCGGTCATTCCTTTTCCCTCCCAATCAAAGCGTTCGTGAATCGTTTGCTCGGAATAGATGTGCTGGGGCTCAAGGGCTTGGACTTGCCCCCAATCGGTCAGCGTGTGAGCCCACAGAGCTTCGGCATGATGGGTGATCTTGATGAGCTCGCCAGCTTGCCACTCTGGCATGACCGTAAAATGGCCTTCACGGACTTGGTCGGCCTGAGCGTGAAAGCGGGTTGGAAAGAGAAAGAAGGAATCGTGGGCAAACGAGAAGCCCTGCCGTCCTTCGTGAATTCCTCCTTTGCGGAGGAGAATCGACTGCCGCCCAGATGCAAGTGCGTCGCAGACCACTTGCCATTCCTTAAAACCCGTGGATTCGCTCATGATTCAGGTGAGAGACAGGGTTCATCAGCCCAAATCATCAGCCGTCACAGAGGTTTGTTCGCGCGAACCCAAGAGGCGTGCTTGGAAGACCACACGCTCGGGTGATGCGTCGAAACGGTAGCTGTGACAATTCGGGCAGAGCGCGGCACCGCTGCCAACGATCGAGTCACATCCTTCACAGACTTTGTAGCCGGCGGGATTGGCTGCGATTTTAGCGGCGGCGGCCGCACGGTTCGGTGGAGGAGATTCTGACATGGGGAAGATGAAAAAAGCGGCACCGGTGAACCGGTCCGCTTGTTTCGTGAGTGTTGATGAAACGGGCTGACTGGGCGATCAAGCGATGGCCGCGAAGGCTTTAGCTGTCTTGCTCTTCAGGTTAGCCGCTTTATTCGGATGAATCAAGTTACGCTTTGCGGCCTTGTCCACCACGGAAGAGAAAGCAGAGCTGGCTTCTGCTGCTGCGGCCTTGTCTCCAGATGCAATGGCAGTGAGTGCCTTTTTGCGGAGTGTCTTCATACGGCTTTTCTCAGCGCGATTGCGCTCGGTCCGGACGACGGTTTGACGTGCGCGCTTGATTGAAGATTTGTGATTGGCCATGGTCTTGTTTTAAAAAATTACTCGCCAAGGAAGGCGGGGGGCGAAAAATAGAAATTTGACCGCAGGTGTCAAGCTCATGTTTGAGAGTTTCTTAAGTCCCGCCCAAATGGCTCCTCGTCAGAGGGTCCACGCAATTGTCGTTGCACAGCGGGCTGATGATTCCATACTCAGGCGCAACGACTGTGAAACCTCAACCACTTTTTAGCCTTTTAGCGTCATTTCTGCTGGCCTCATGCGCTTCTGAAAAATCCGAACCGCGGCCTTCCTCCGCGCCGCGAAACCTCTCGACCCGTTTGAGTGAGAGCAATGGCTACAAGCAAGATGCCAACGGCAATTGGGTTCCGCAAAATGATCGTCGCAGCCAGTTCGAGGGCAAAGGGGATTCGAATTTTGCGGGCAAGTCCTTCAACAAGAAGGCTTACCAGGCAGGCGATTTCGAAAAGAAATCCTGGTGGGGAAGCAAGGCTTACGATCGCAAAGCGTTTGCGGGAAATACCGACGGCAGCCGATTTGAAAAAAGCTCGGGGCTGGGTGCAAAAGGAGCGAGGGAGGCGGGCAGAGCGGTCAGTGCTCCGGATTCCTACTCCACAGCCAGCTACGCGACCTCAAAAGCGCGTGAAACCTCCACCGGCGGCATCCGCACTCCCAATGACGCGCAAAACCAAGTTGACCGGCGGCAGGGAGTTTTTGATCAGCCTGAAATGATTGACTGGAAGGAGCAGCGCAGCCTCAGCCTTGGTCAGTCGAAGGGGATTCTTGGGCGCTGAGTGCGGCCATGTCTGCCGCGACCAGGTTGAGAGATTCCAGCAGGAGCTTCTTCAGCGTTTCCCAGCGCAGCGGCCGGCCTTCCATGAAAAATGTTTGGGAAATCGAGAGTCGGATTTGCCCGTATTGGGCGCTCGGGTAGGTGGCGGCCAGGCTCTGTGCGAGCGGGCTCAACACGACCCCGGAGACGTGCCTGACATCCACGCCTGTCGCCAAACGCGTGCGCCATGCATTGGCAAATTTTTCCGCAAGTGCCGCACCCGGTGGGGTTTCTAACATCACCAATCCATCGGTTTTAGGGTCGGTGTGCAGCATCACATGCAGGACTTGTGCATGGCGCCGCAGGTCCTCCGCGATGCGCTGATTGAGCGATGCGCGATAGGGGCGCTCATGCCGATCCGCCACTTTGGCACGCGTGGCTTCCGGGAGCTTGAGGGAAAATTGGCTCCAGCGCGCGTCGTCATTTTCAGCA
>JBILPN010000213.1:0-6279 GCA_044373865.1 Luteolibacter sp.
CAACCAACATATCATGAAATCGAAAAATCTAACTCGGACGGCGCTGATTATTTCCATGGCAGCGCTCACACCCGCCGCCTACGCTCAGGACGATAAAGCCGCCAAAAACCAGATCGAGGAAAAGGCTGCCGTGCAGCCCGGTTCGCTGACCACCGTCATCGCCGACAGCGCCTCGTTCTCCACGCTCTCGAAGGCCCTCAAGGCCACGGGGCTTGATGCAACTCTTGGACAAAAAGATGAATTCACCCTGTTCGCGCCGACGGACGAGGCCTTCGGGAAACTGCCCGCCGAGACCCTAACGAAGCTCATGCTTCCCGAGAACAAGGAGAAGCTGCGCATGCTGCTGCTCTATCATGTGGTGGCAGGCAGGGTGCTCGCAGCGGATCTAAGCAGCGGCGACGTGAAGACCGTCAATGGCGAGAAACTCAAGATTGAAGTTTCAGCCGGCAAGGTCGAAGTCGATGGTGCCAAGGTGTTCAGTGCCGATGTGATTGCCACCAATGGCGTCATACATTCCCTTGGCGAGGTGCTGGTGCCGGAATCCCTCGATGGATTCGCGGGACTCAAGAACTAAGGATTTCTAATCCGCTCAAAGATGCCTGCGGTTTCCGCAGGCGTCTTTTTTGCATCAGTCGGCGGCGGGAATCTCCACCTGCACAGTGGTGGGGCCGCCGGGCGCGGAATCCACACGAAATGTGCCACCGATCATCTCGACACGCTCCCGCATGCCGATCAGGCCGAGCCGAGTTTTCCTCTTGGAGCCCGCTTTCCCGCTGACGTGGAAGCCCTGCCCGTCGTCCTTGATAGTCATGCGGATGACTTCTTCGATAGGCTCGATGGCGACTTCGACATGGCTGGCCTTGGCATGGCGGGAGACATTGGTGAGCGCTTCCTGAGCGATGCGGTAGAGCACCGTGCGCACCATGGTTGCCGATTGGTCGATCCTCGCAAACGCCTTGAGGCTGACACGGATTCCAGTGTCCGCCATAAACTGCTTCATGTGCATTTGAAGTGCCGGAATCAGCCCTAGGTCATCGAGCATGGTCGGGCGCAGTTCGCGGGCGAAGTCATGGACGATTTTCACCGCCTCCTCCACTAGCAGCTGCGTGTTATAAATCTGCCGCCGCAGGGTTTCCGGAGACGCGACGCTTCCCTGGTCGAGCACCGCCAGATGGACGTTGATGCTGACCAAGGTCTGGGCGATGACGTCATGCAACTCGCGGCTGATGCGTTTCCGCTCCTCCTCTTGGGCGTGCAGGCTCCGGTGTGACAGTTCGCGTAAATGCGCCTGTTGCAAACGCGACTGCCTCAGCAGGCGGCTCTGTTCCTTGCGGTTCGCGCGCAGGTCATCTTCGACCTGCTGCCGCCGGGCGATTTCCTGTTTCAATTTCTCGTTCCGGAGAGACATGTCCTCCGCCAGCTTGCGCACGGTGATATCGCGGATGTTGCACTGGATCACCGGTTGGCCGTCTTCGTGATAGAGATTGGCGACCACTTCGACTTGCTGACGGCGGCCCGCCTTGCTTTCAAGCGGCAGATCCTCATAGCGGATTTCGTGGTCTTTTTTCAGCTTGCGGAACATCTGTCGGCTCGCCACCTCATCCTTGAGCAGGCCGATTTCAAACAGCTCCTTGCCGATCAACTGGTCGCACGGATAGCCAAGCAGGCGGGTCATGAACGGATTGGCATCGATGATCCTATTGGTGGCCGGATTGATGATGAGGACGCCGTCGTGCGCCGCTTCAAAAAGGCGGCGGTAGCGGATTTCCGAGACGCGCATCCGCTCCAGCGCCTGTCTGCGTCCGGTGATGTCCAGAATCATGGCGCTACATTCCAAGCCGTTAGGAGAGCGCAGGGCTTCGATGGTGACGATACGGGTGGCAAGCTCCGCATCCGCCAGTTCGAACTCCGCGGATTGTTTAGTTTCAGCAGTGAAAACCTGCTTCAGGAAGGCCCTGAAACCGGCGCGCTGCCCAGAGGCGACGAGCATGGTGAATGAGCGGCCGATCAGATGCGAGCGGCCGATGCCCACCATGGCAACACCTGTTAGATTCACAAGTCGTATGGCACCGTCACAGGCAAGGGTGAAGTAGCCGACGGGTGCGAAGTCATAGAGTTCGGTGTATTTATCCAACATCGCCTCCGCCGCTTCGCGAGCGATGTGCAGCTCGGCGTTCTGCATCTCCAGCTCGATTTGATGGACCTCGAGTTCATGGAGCATTCGCCGCGCATCGACATCGACATCGGCAGGACTGGCTGCCGGTTTCCCGAGACGTTTCTCCGCACGGCGGCGCAGCGCAGCGGGACTTTCCTGAATTTTGGACTTGCCGGTCATGATGATGGGTCAGGTTTCGCGCGTTCGCTTGCGCTCGGCCTTCAATTCCGTTCTGGCCTTGTTCAATTCCGTGGATTTCCCCGCCAGGCGATTTTCTAAGGCGAGCTGCATTTCCTGCAATTTCGCTTCTAGGGTCTTGGATACGGTGATGTCCCAAAAGGTGATCACCACGCCATCGATGCAGTCATCCAGCGTGCGATAGGGCATGATGCGCACGCTGAACCAACTGCCATCGCGCGTGACGACCGGTTTCTCCAACGAACCGAGATTGAGCAGAACTTCACGGGCGTCATCACACAGCTCGGGATAAAGCAGCTCGGAAGCGAGGTCGGTGATAGGCCGGCCCACATCACCCGGGATGAGCTTGATGATCTTGGTGGCCTGCGTGGTGAAGCGTCGGACGCACAGATTTTTGTCGAGAAACAGTGTGGCCACTTCCGTGCTGTTGAGCAGGTTCTTCATGTCGTTGCTGGCCAGCGAAAGCTCATTGAGCCGGCACTGCAGCTCGGCGTTGACAGTTTGCAACTCCTCATTGAGCGACTGCATTTCCTCTTTCGAAGTGGTGAGCTCCTCGTTAGTGGATTGCATCTCCTCGTTGGTGGACTGCAATTCCTCGTTGGCGGATTTGAGCTCCTCCTGTGAGTTTTGCATTTGTTCCCTTGTATTCCGCAGCTCCTCGCGGTTCTGGCGGAGTTCCAGTTCGACTTCCGTTAAACGAGGGTGCCGCGCAGTTTTCTTGCCGTCACTGAGCTGTGTTTTCGTCTCAAGCGGCGCGGCGATTTCACAAAAAATGACCATCATCAGGCCGGCCAGCGGTTCAGAGTCCTCCAAGCGTTCAACGATCAGGTCGAGATGCTGACTGCCGCCGTTGGTCCCGACCTTGAGGCCGCGCATGATCACCGGGCCGCTTTGGCGCAGGGCCTTTTGGAATGCGGATGCCAACTCATGACGCAATCCATCGCGGGCCATCGCGAAAAGATTGAGGTTCGCCTTGCCAGCCGCCGGCTCCAGGTATTTTCCGGTCCTACCACTGATGTAGAGGATGTTTCCCGATTCATCGACCAGCACCGATGGCGGTGCATAACGCCGCAGGACCAGATGCTCGGCCTGCGTCTGGAGGTTCAGATGAGGTTTGCGCACCACCAGCGCATCGGATGCAGCGGCCAAGCCCGGCGCGAATGAAGATGGAAACTCGACGGGGTCCGGACGCACGGCGGGGTCCAGTCGGCGGTAAATCCGGCATTTCCCGCTAACGGTGGCAAACAACCCGGTGAACTGCCCGATGGTTTCGGCATTTCCCAGAAACAGAATGCCGCCGGGATTCATGCTGTAGTGAAACAGTGGGAAAAGCTTCTTCTGCATCTCCGGTGCCAGATAGATCAGCAGGTTACGGCAGCTCAGGATATCCAGTTTGGTGAAAGGCGGATCCATGATCAGGCTGTGCGGTGAGAAAATCACCATTTCCCGGATCTCGGCGCGCACCCGGTAGCCGCCCTCCTCCTTGGTGAAGTATCGGTGCAACTGCTCCGGAGTGACATCATGACAGAATTTCTCCGGGAAAACGCCGCGCCGCGCCTTGTCGATCGCATCCCGGTTGAGATCTGTTGCGAAGATCTGGAGCTTGAAATTTTTTCCGGGAGAGAGTTTCTCGACCACCTCCCTGAAAACGATGGCCAGAGTATAGGCTTCCTCGCCGGTTGAGCATCCCGCGACCCATGCCCGCAACAGCCGTGTGGGGTGGCTTTCAAGCAGCGCGGGCAGCGTTTTATCGCGCAACACCCGCCATGCCTGGGGGTCGCGGAAAAAACCCGTCACGCCGATGAGGAATTCCTTGAAGAGCAGGTCGAGCTCCTGCGGATTCTCGTTCAGGAAACGCACGTAGGTGGCCACCTTGTCGATCTGGTGGATGCCCATGCGGCGCTCAATCCGGCGATAGAGCGCGCTTATTTTATAAAATGAGAAATCGTGGCCCGTGCGCGCACGCATCAGGATCAGAATCTTTTCACGAGCGCTGCGGGTCGCGGAGTCGACCGATGTTTCCGGAAGCACCGCATTGGGCATGCGTTGTAGATAGGCCATGATCCGCCCGGGCAACTCATCCGCCGGAGCCACGATATCCGCTAGGCCGGCGTCGATCACGCTGCGCGGCATGCTGTCGAACTTCGCAGCGGACGGATCCTGCACGACCACCAGACCGCCGTTCTCATGGATTTCATGCAGCCCGGCGGTGCCATCGGAACCCATGCCCGATAAAACCACGCCGATGGCTTTCTGCTGCCGGTCGAGAGCAAGCGAGCGCAGGAAAAAATCGATGGGCAGGCGCTGCCCGCGTTTTGCCGAGGGTTCGAACAAGTGAAGGACTCCATGCAGGACGGACATATCCTTGTTAGGCGGAATCACATACACGCAGTCCGGAAGCACCCGCATCCGGTCCTTCACCTGCATCACCTTCATGCCGGTGCCCCGCTGGAGGAGTTCCGGCATAAGTCCCTTGCGGGTCGGGTCCAGATGCTGGACGATGACAAAAGCCATTCCACATTCCGCCGGAACATGTCCCAGGAACTGTTCCAGCGCCTCGAAGCCGCCCGCGGACGCGCCGATGCCGACGATCGGAAATGCCCCCGCCGCTTGCGCTGCGGGTTTTTTCTCCTGAACGGCCGCAACGGGCTTCCTGATCCTAATGGCCGGTGATGGTTGTTTCTTCATGTATTTGTCCATCCGGTTCTTCGAAGTAGCCTTGATGTGGAAATTCTCCTCCCACGCAATATCATGTAACGTGTTCAAAAGACAGCCCGGTCGCAACCCAATTTTTGACCGGAATCATGGCCATGCGCAATCCACCGCACAGACTCCAGCAACCGTCCGCATGATCGACCTAGTATTTCACCCCATGGCGGACGCCGACATCATAAGCCATGGTCACCGTATCCACCAAGGCGGAGGTCCACTCGACGTCGTATTCACTGCGAATGAAAATCAACTGGAAGGAACAACACAGCCATGAAAATCGAAATCAACCCCACGCGCGATATGAGGACAAACAATCACCAACAGCAACCGGCCATTGACAAGCATGCCGATGTTGTGCGGCCCGCGCTCTCCGAAAAACCAAATGGATTCATCAGGCCGATGTTCGTCATCAGCGGCGTAGCTCTTTGTATGGGACTGGCTTCCTGCCTTCTACCCTATGATTCACAAGGCGGCGGTTCAGTCTCCGTCACCAGATACAGTCCGGGATACAGGGTCAATTCCCTTCCAGGCGGCTACCGCAGTGAGAACATTTCCGGCAGCACCTACTATTACTATAATGGCTACTACTATCGCCCGGTTTCCGGCGGCTACGTGGTGGTCGATGCACCCCGCACCAGTCGTTACTACGACGACTACAGTCGCCGCCAGCGGACCTACCAGACGAATCGGGAATACCAAGAGTCACCCAAGCGTCATGATGGACGATATGATCGCAGCGAAGTCATCACCCGTCTTCCGAAAGGATACCGGGTGATCAACCACCGTGGGAATGAATACTATCAAGTCGGGGATCGGTATTACCGTCGCCAGAACGACACCTATGTCATTGTCAGCAGTCCTTACTGAAATGGGACAAGAGCCGGAACCTTGGACATCAGTTCAATCACCTACTGGCTAATGCAAGCTTCCCACGTATGTTGATGGATGAAATGGATGCTTTTCCCTTTGCTAGCTGTGCTATCGCCACAGGTTTCCGGACAGCGCATCGATCCAATCCTTATGCTCGATGCAGTGACGAAACCGGCACGGATCCAAACGGCCGAGTTGGCGGGCATCGAACTGCTGACGCAGTCACGAAGGCACCTCATCGAAGGCGCGCTGGCTTTGGCGTGGGACTCACCATGGCTGCCTTATCTCACGGGCAGCGCTGATCCTAGCGCGGGAGGCTTTGATTGTTCGGGAGCGATGTATTT
>JBILPN010000214.1:0-6274 GCA_044373865.1 Luteolibacter sp.
GCCCGGCTCAATCAGCACCGAGATGCCAGAGTTCAAGCAGGCCGAAGCGGAAACGCGCGAGCGCATCCAGAAAATCCTAAGCGTCCAAGGCAAGCGCACCGTGGATTCCTTCCACCGCGAGCTCGGAATGGTGATGTGGGACAAGTGCGGCATGGCTCGCTCCAAGGAGGGGCTCACCGAGGCTTTGGAAAAAATCCCGCAAATTCGCGAGGAATTCTGGTCCAACGTCCGCATCCCGGGCTCGGGCTCGAACGTGAACATGGAGCTCGAAAAAGCCGGTCGCGTTGCTGACTTCCTCGAGTTTGGCGAGGTGATGTGCTACGACGCACTCAACCGCGAGGAATCATGCGGAGGGCACTTCCGCGTCGAGCACCAATTCTTCAACACCGACCCGGAAGTCGTTGCTGGCAGCACCCAAGCCGGTGAGGCCAGACGCCACGACCAAGAGTATTCCCATGTTTCTGCTTGGGAATACCATGGCGATGGCCGCCCGCCGACGCTGCACAAGGAACCGCTCCGCTACGAAGAGGTCCATGTCTCGATCCGCAGTTACGCGTGATTTCACCCGGCCGCTTGCGCCACTGAAATCAGGGTCCGCCGCACACACGGGCGGACCGCCTTGCTTGCGTGCCCGGCAGCCAGCCCTTGAATTTTTCCAGCGTATTGAACTGGCGCACCGGGCCGGGCTCAGACTCCAAGGAAATTCCGGATCAGCCGCAAACCAGCCTCCTGGCTTTTTTCCGGATGGAATTGGCAGGCAAGCAAGTTTGGCAACTCAATGGCCGCCGCGAATGAGTCCTCGCCATAGAGGGTCTCCGCAGCAATGACCGCCGCATCGGCAGGAACCGGGAAGTAGGAATGAACGTAGTAAAAATATGGCTCCGCACCCAATCCAAGCCAATTTCCAAGCTCGGGCTGGCGTGGCACAACCGAGTTCCACCCCATGTGCGGAATTTTCAAACCCGGCACCGCGCGAAACCGCCGCACCTGCCCCGCCACAATCCCGAGGCCGGCAACACCGGGTGATTCTTCGCTGGAATCAAACAAAATCTGGTAGCCAAGGCAGATCCCGAAATACGGCTTGCCGGCCGCAAGCCAGGCACGGATCGGCTCGAGCAACTGGCGGCGGGCGAGTTGGTCCATGCAGTCACCAAAAGAGCCAACCCCCGGCAAAACCAAGTGCGTCGCGCCAGCGAGATCCGCAGGACTCGCCGCCGTGACCGGCTCCACGCCCAGCGCACGCAGCGCGTTGGCAACGCTGCGGAGATTGCCCGCGCCATAGTCAATTACAGCAACTTTCACAGCGCGTCCTTTGTGCTTGGAATGCCGACCACGCGGGAATCCCGCTCGCATGCATCACGCAGCGCACGCGCGAGCCCCTTGAAAACCGCTTCGGCAATGTGGTGTCCGTCGCGCCCGTATAGCAGCTCGACGTGGATGTTCGCCCGCAAATTCGAGGCCAACGCACGGCAAAATTCCTCGACCAAGGTGAAGGGCATGTTCGGTGCCGACGGGGTTCCCGACGGAGCACGGAATTCGAGATGCGGACGATTGCTCAAATCCACGACCACCCGGACCAAGGTTTCGTCCATCGGCAAGTAAGCGCAGCCATAACGGCGGATGCCCTCCTTGGTGCCAAGCGCCTCACGCAGGCAATCGCCAATCACAATCCCCGTATCTTCAATGGTGTGGTGCGAATCCACCTCAATGTCGCCCACGGTTTTGACATTCATGTCAAACAGCCCGTGCTTGGAAAAAAGCGTGAGCATGTGATCGAAAAATGGAACTCCGGTCTCAATTTTGGAAATTCCGCTGCCGTCGATGTTCAACGACAAGTCAATGGAGGTTTCCGCGGTTTTCCGGTGGCGAGTGGCGGTGCGTAGGGTGGACATGGAACAAATGGATCAAAAGAATCGGCAATTATTTTTTCGCCTTCGCAAGCTCTTCAAGTGGCGCAAGATAGACGGGCGAAACCAGAGCCGCTTTGGCTGCGGCAAGCGCGGCAGTCGCCGCCGGAAGCGTGCCTTGATGCACCGCTTGGTAAGCCTCACGATAGGCGCGTCCTCCATCAACCCCCGATGGAACTGCTGGCGCTGCCAAGCGCGTAAGCTCGGCTTGACCGAAACGGACGGTCTCTTCCAAGGACGCCTTGTGGAACGGGTTGGTGGTCGGCCACGTGACCTTCGCCGCTTTCTCAGCAGCAAACGCTGCCTCCATCGCGGCATTCTCCTCCGCAATCGCAGACTCGGTGACCGGGCGGTCGCTGGCACTCATTTGCTGCAAGCCCGCTTGGCGCTGCTTCACACGCTCATCGAAGGTGGCCAAGGTCTGGCGTGCCTCTCCAAGCTGCGCTTGAATCACTGGCTTGATGGCCGAAACCACCCCGGCGTAGGCGGTGCTGCTGCGGAATTTCTGATCAAATTCCGAAAATGCGCGAAGGGCGGCCAAATTGCGACCTTCTTCGATCAAGCGGCGGATTTTCACCTCCTGCACGCGGGCATCCAAGTCGTAGGCATTCGCTTGATACTCCGCTGCGGTGAGCATTTCCCCGTTGAAACGGATGCCACCGGCAGCAAGCAGCTTGGACTCGGCCTTCAGGGTCTCAAGCATTTCCTTGGCGCGCTTGGAATTGCTGCCGCCTGGGTAGGCTTTGAGAAATTTCTCAAGCGCGGCCATGCGGATCATGCACTCGTCCGCGGTCATGAAGTCGGGCGGCGGAACCAAGTTTTTTAAGGCCTCGAAGGCTTTGGCATCTGGCTCATCGCGCTCGATTTTCAAAACATCTGCCTTGGCAACCGTCCGGGTGTCTTTGATGGACTTGGTGATCTGAACATCAAGGACATAGGAATCCCCCTCTTGGCTGACAATCGTGCCCTCCAAGGTGCTGCCGTCTTTCATTTTGAAAATGTCTGCCTGACTGGGCAAAACGGTGGCTAGCACGGAAAATACGAGAAATTTGGAATACGTTTTCATGGTTCTGGGTTTGTCGAATGGAGCTTGTTGGCAGAAGAATTCACCACTTTCAAGGGGAGGGCAAGATCGCTTGTTGCAAGGCTTCCACCGTGGAAACCACGACGGGCTCACCCTCACCAAGCTGAATCAGCACCGAACCCGCCGGAATTTGCTCCGTTGCCTTCGCGAGGCGACGCTGAACGGTGCGCAAGGGAAGTCGCTCAACGGCCAGCTTGAGCTCGGGCGACAGATCCGCTCCTAAAACCACGCTGACTTTGTAGTGACGCGCAATCGTCGCCATCAACAAGTCGGTGTGCAAAATCGGCCGCGTGGCAACGTAGTTGGGCAAGGGGGTGGCCAGCTCGCTGAAGCTCGCAACCAAAGGACGACCACGCTCGGCCAAGCGACACTCGGCAGCGGAAATGAGCCCGGCCGTGGAATCGTCGAAAAGCATGACGAGGTCGGTGATCGGCAAATCAATGATCTTCGCCTCGTCATCGCACTCCTTCAAAAACTCAGTGCTGGTGAACAACTCGGCGGCAACGGTGGCGATGTCTTCAGCCCAAACGAGCCATTTTTCCTCGGAACTGATGTCCGCGACGTCGAGCGCCGCTTGCAGCGCGAGGCCGTAAAGGAAGGCCCGGCCATCGCCAATCGCACTTGGAGTCTCCTTCGAAAACGTGCGCAACTTGGCTCCGGTGCTGAAGGCGGTTTTCGCTTTCTCAAGAAGCTCAACGGATTTTTGGCGATATTCATCCTTGCCGGTGGCTCCGAAGGCGGCGGCGTAAGCGGAAACCATGCGGAACGTGGCTCCCGCGTGGGAGGAATCATCCGACGGCGCGGGCTTGACGCGGGCGTTCCTGACCTTGAGCAAGGCTTGGCGCGTGCTTTCAAAACGCGGCTTGAACGCCTCCACCGACTGCGATTGACTGGCGGCCAAGTCTGCCAGCGACATGCCTAGCGCAAGGCTGTTGCTGCGAAAATACGTGCGTTTCGGGTCAGCCTCCGTGGCAAGATTGCCCAGATCTTTCATGAGATTCGCACGGATCCACCAAGCGGCATCCTCGGCAGGGAGCGCTTTTTGAATGTCCTCGACACTCCACAACCATGCTGCGGTGTCGCCCTCCGCAGAGGCTCCTACCGCGAAGAGCCCTTCCGTCGTCTTGAACGATTTTTCAGCGAAGGCAAGCAGGTCGAGCGCCTTCTCAAGCGCCCGCGGGTCGCCGACCGCTCGGTAAGCATTGAGCAAGGCCACCGCGACTCTCGCCTGCGTGACACAGTCCCGGCTGAATGAGGGCAGCGTCCACGAATTCGCCTTGCGGGAAGAGAAAACCCCACCTTCGAGCGGGTCAAACATCGCGCTTGGCAAGAGATCAATCAGCAACTCACGCGTGGTTTCCACGCAACGGCTCCGAACCTCTGCGGGCAAGCCCGGGTGCATCGCCCCTGCCGCCAACAGCTCGATGGAACCAGCGGGAAACAAGCCACCCGCCTCGTCAAAACTGCGTGAAAATGGGTCGTAAAATGATGCGAGCTGGCGGAGCCCACGCACCGCATCCACCGCCGGTTCGGCACTCATGACCTTGTTCGCCTTCCGCTGGGAAATTCGCTCGCGGCGGCTGCCGTTGTCCAAGGAACTGTTCTTGGCAACATAGGCAAAATCCTCGCGCCACGTGCGATTGACCATGTTATGCGATTGATAGAAGAGGTCTGCGACGCTGTCCTTCGACGAACTCGCCACCGGAATCCACGCCACCGGATCGCCAGACGGCGACATCCAGAGAAAAAGCGGCAATTGTAAACTGCGCTTGATCTCCGCACACAAATCCGCAGTCAAAAGCCCAATCTCTCGCGAGGCATCGCCATCGATGAGCACCGGAACGTAGTTGTCATTGATCGCAGCAACCAGCGACGCATCTTTCGCAAGGTCGGCCAACACACTCCGGAAACCCTGCTGCTGCGGCATCGCAATCACGGCGAAAACCAAACGATTGGCATCCGCCGCACGGTCCAGCGCCTCATGCGTCCATGGCTGCCAATGGATCGGAGAATCGACTTGGCTTTGATAGACCGCGCCTGGCAGTCCCTCCAGTGCGTTGCGCTTGAGCTCGCTCGCAACCACCGTCGGGTTTGCAAACGAGTCCTTGGCGACGGCTTGCTTTTTCCGGCATGACACCGATCCAAGCAAAACCACTCCCAACGCAAACACCACGACTCGCCTCGTATTTGGTAAATTCATAATGATCTTTCGGAGAAAAGAATCTCCCCCGGTGCGCGCATCTTGAAGAAAAGACTTCCGATGTGGCAAGCGGAAGCTACGTTTGCCGCACAATTCCCTGCCCAGCGTGATCAGTATTGCCGTTTCCAGTCAAAAAGGAGGTGTGGGTAAAACCACCGTCTCAATCAATCTCGCCCACTCGTTCGCACGCGCGGGGGTGAAAACCCTGTTGGTGGACGCAGACCCGCAAGGCTCGGTCGGCCTCTCGCTCACTCGCCAATCTCGGCTCCTCGCCGGATTTTACGACTATCTCGCCGACCCTGCCATCCCGCTGGAACGCCTGATCGTGCCCACCCGCCTGGAAACCTTCTCGCTCGTGGCAAGCGGCCAAGCCAGCGACTACGAGACCGGCGGCGGCGGAATGGGCGCTCACCTCGCTCGCGTCCGTGGCTTTTTCCGCGGCGTGGCGGCGCATGGCTTCGACCTCTGCCTAATCGACACCGCAGCCGGGCTCTTCGGCATCACCGGCGACGTCATTTCCTCCTGTGACGCCGTGATGATACCCCAACAATCCGAACCTCTCGGCATCCGCTCAGTGCCAAAACTTCTGGATGGGCTCAACCGCCTGCGCGTGATGAATCCGCGCCTGAGCGTGCTCGGAGTCTGCCTCACGATGGTCCAAAACGAACTCGCGGAAAGCACGGAAGCTGCCACCGCGCTCCGCCAATTGCTGCCTCCCCAAATGGTGTTTAACACTCAAATCCCCCGCGACGGGCTCTTCGTCAGGGCCAGCGCGCGCGGCCTCCCCGTCGGCGTCCTCGAAGACGGGGCCGGCGCTCTCCTGCTGTTCGACGCACTGCGTAGCGAAATCGAAGCGAAATTTGAACCCAGTGGCGGCAAACTCCCATCTGACGGCCGATGGACTTGATTTTCCCATGGCTCGACCCGGCGGAGGTGCACTCGCTGGCGACCCAGTTGATGATGCCGGACCGCGCGATCCCGAAACCGCCAAGCGATGCGGGATTTGGCGAAAATTTCGTGGGTTTCAGCCCCGCACCCAGCCCCGCACCCAGCCCCGCACCCAGCCCCGCACCCAGCCCCGCA
>JBILPN010000215.1:0-6260 GCA_044373865.1 Luteolibacter sp.
CTAACGAAATTGAGAATGTCAAATCACCTGATCGATCAAGTCGCAAGCCGCCGCAAAGCCGCTGGCAAAGGCATCACTGCGGCGGTGATGGGAAGTTTGATTGTGCATGGGATTCTTGCGATTGTTGCGGGGATTTGGATTGTGGCGCGCATCATCCAGGATGAGCCGCCTAAATTTGTGGCGCCGCCGCTTCCAAAAATCAAGGTGCCGCCTCAGACCCGGCAGCACCGGATGAATTTGGCAGCTCATGCGGCGCTCGCCTCCAAACCGACCTTCAAGGCGCGGCTTGTGAGTTTGCGCCCCACGGCATTTGCCTTGCCGGAAGCGCCCAAGGTTTCGATGGACAATCTGTTGACGCCGGATCCGGCAGCCATGGCGAACAGCATTGTGACAGGGCTATCTGGAGCGGCAGGAGCGGGTGCAGGCGGGGGATTTGGGTTGGGGGGTGCAGGTGGCAAGGGATTGGGGACGGCGATTGATTTCATGGGAATCAAGACGAATGGGCAGCGAGTTTTGTTATTGTTTGATGTTTCTGGGTCGGTGGTGAACAAGGCGAATGCGTCGAGCATGCCGCTTGCGAAAATCAAGGAAGAGACCTTGGAGATGATCGAACAGTTGCCGGTGGATTCGCGATTTGGGATCATTCAGTTCGTGAGAAATTACAAACCGTTTCAGCCGGAGTTGATTGCGGCGACTCAGCCAAACCGCGATCTAGCCAAGAGTTGGATCGAGACCCAGTGGAGCGAGTCCGGTTCCATGCCGCGCAATGGCAAGGGGGTGATCGCGCCGGAGCCGAACGGGCTGCCGCCGATTTTGCGTGCGGCGTATGAGTTCAAGCCGGATGTGATTTTCCTCATTTCGGACGGGTCGTTCGAGCGAGGTTCAGGCGGGGCGACGGCCACGATTTCCGAGGATGAATTTGAGGATCTTTTCAAAGAATTGACGGCGGGGCTTTCCTCCAAGATTCCGTTGCATTTCATCGGTTTTCAGATGAAGCCGGATGCCAAGGACTTTTGGAATAAGATTTCCCGTCGCCAAGGTGGACAATTGAAAGAGTTGAAGTGAAGTGTGGAATTTGAATTGAGTGCGTCTTGCGCCGGGATGAGGAGCGGGCGGAGGCAGTGTTCTAACGTTGGGCTTCCCGTTCGGCGATGCGGCGAAAATAAGCGTTCGACGCCTTTGAGAAATTTTTGGGGCTGGTTCTGTCGCGAGGGCTGGCAGCGATGAGGTGGATGCCTGCCGGAGTGAAGGGTAGCAGGGTTGCACGCAGATAGTCATCATAGGCGTGGAGCTCTCCGTTAGACATTAGGAAAGCCTCGCTGAGCCAGAGAGAGCCATCGGTTTGGATGTCAGGCTGGCTGGGTTCGTTGTGAATTTTCCTGCCCCGATAGAGCAGGCAGACGGCGAGCGTGTGATGCCTGCCACTGCCGCTGGGGGCATTCCAAGTGATGGTTAGGTCGGGAGCTTGATCTGGGAAGCGGACAAGGAAGCTGCCGGGTCCAGCTGCTGTGTCATCATGCCTGCGGGAGGCTCAGCCTTGTCACGGAGTGCGGGACCGAGAGTTGAGGCTGAGAAGGGAAGGAGGAGCATTGCAAGGAGTGCCAAGCCGGTGGTGAGCTTGATGCTGGGAGGTGTGGAGGTTTCTGTGGGGCTTGGGTGTGCGCGGAGGAGCAGCCATGCGGCGGCGGCGATGCCGGGCAAGCTTAGCCAAGGGAGTTGCATGGCAAACACCGGGATGGTTCCCGGGAGCAAGAGCAGTGCGGGTGTTCGTGCCCAGCGGCGAGGAAAACACCATGGGCAGAGAAGCAGCCATGGCAACCAGAGAGACTCCATGGCGGCACCGGTGATGAAGATGGCGGCGGCGACCCATGCCGCCACGAGGATTGGGTCGTAGCGCCGCTTGAGCACTTGCCACTCCTGTCCTGCTAACAGAAGCAAGGTGCAAACGGTAACCCAAACTCCGCCGGGGGCGGCGGCTTGGGGGGCGATCAGTGAGAGCGCGGCGGCAAGCATGCTGGTTTCCACCGCGTAGGACACAAAGGGGCGTTCGGCACGTGGCACAAACAGCGCGAGCAAGGGGAGGAGCCATAGAAACCCGATGAAGTAGTGCATTTGCGGGCTTTCCACCGCAGGATAGAAGGTTTGTCGCCAGACGATGATGCTGAGCACGCGGGCGATGTTTGCGAGGACCGAGGCCGGGATGGCCAGCGCCATCCGGATCCAAAAACGGCGTGAGAGAGGATCGCGGCGGCTGGTCCATAGGATGAGGCCCCAGAGCACCAGCAGCACATCGAAGCCAGCACAATCGCGTGACCATGGGATGCGGAGTTTGCCAAAGATGATGTCGCTGCCGGCATCGATGGCATTTCCGCCGAAAATTCCGATGACGGCGGCGACGGCTGGGCGGGTGAGCCATGAGAGTGCCTCGCTGGTGCGTGTGCTGTGCATGAGCACGAAGACCAGAACGCCGGCGACGAGTGTGCGGATCAGCGTGCGTCTGCTTGAATCTCGGTGATCCATTTGCGGGTGTTTTCCGTGGGTTGTCGCCGCAGCAATTCCGTGGCCCAGAGCTCTGCGGTGGGGCGGTCCTTGAGTTGTGATGCCGCGAGGAAGGCGAGGAAAACCCCTTCGTCCGTGGCTTCTAGCGGGTTGGCACCGCGGACTTGGGTGAGAACTTCCTTGAATTGGTTTGAAGCGAAGGCTTGGCGGAGATTCAGGGCCTTCACGGCGGCTGCGGTTGCGGCTTTGGCAAGAGCAGGGTCGGAGCGGAGCTGTGAGAGAAGCAGCTCCTTGTTGGTGACTGGAGTGCCTTTGATGAGGCGGGCAAGGTCGCCACGGATGGCGCTTGGGACCCGGCCACTGGCGAGGGCTCCCGCCATGAGGACGGCGACATCTCGGCTGCAAGAGGCTTGCAATTTCAATCCGCTAAAAATGCGGACTTCAAAAGGTGACCACGTTGCGGGATCGGTGAGGAGATAGGCATCGATTCCGTCGCGCCAGCGGCCTTGGCTGCTGAGGAAGCGTGCGCGGACCAGAGGGCTGGTGCGATTTTCTGAGACGGCGCGTGCGAGTGGCTTGCGGTAGGGATTTGCTGCTGCGGCTGAAGAGTCGGCGAGTCTCCAGGGAGCGTAGAGGAAGTCTGGCGGGACGCTTGCCACATCCATGCGCTGCCATTCTGCGGCGGCACCGGTGAGGTCTTGGAGGGTGAATTTCAGCAAGCCGCGGAGGTAGATGACAGGCGGCGCAGCGAGTTCGGCAGAGATCTTGAGAGTCTCCTCGGTGAGTCCGTGGCGGTCGCAGGCCTCCGCCGTGGGTGTGATGTCTTGCCAGCGGAGGCCTTCCAGGGCGGTGAGCGAAACCCGCTTGGACATCGAGTCGAAAACGACGGTTTGGCCAGCGGCAGCGAGTTCTGACGCCGGTTGAGGCGTTGATTTTTTACAGCCGCTGAGGCATAGCAAAGCTGCGGCAGTGAGGATGCACGCCGTTTTTGAGAAAACCCGAGCCAGGTGGTGCTCAGGCATTTTCTGATCCGGGCGAGCGGCGCTTTTTCAAGAGGACGAGCAGGCCGAGGGCGGCTACTGCCAAGAGGGGCGGGGCTGGGGCGGCAGGGGGAGCGGTGACGGGCGTAGAGCCGCCGTTGCCTGATAGTGAACCGCCCGAGTCTGTGGAGGCGATCGCTTCCTTGATTGCGACGATCACGTTCTCTTGGACGGTATATTTTACGTCATCAGGGGCAGCCGCCATGCCGATGTTCGCTTCCTCGATGAGGACTGAGTCCGCGATATTGAAGAGAGCAAAGTCCTCGAAGCCGCCAGAAAAGTCGAAGAAGGATTCTGCGGATTGCGCCTTGGAGTTGGGGGTTTCAAGCAGAGAGATGCTGAGTTTTGCGGAGGTGATGGTGCCTTTGAACGCGATGTTTTCAAACCACATCACATCGTCAAATTTCGAGATGTCCAGGCTGCCAGAGCCCGTGATTTGGCTGCTGCCGCCTTGTCCAAAGAGCGTTGCGTATTCGCGTGCGGTTTCGCTGCCAGCCTCTCTGAGCATGGCGCTGGTGCTGGTAAAAAAGTCGGTGAAAGTGAAGTCACCGGCGCTGGTGCTGATCGAGAGTTGGGCTTGTTTGATGGCGACTCCGACGGATTTGTTGCTTTCGTTGCCTGAGGCATCTTCATTGATGTCCGCGCCGAGGAGGAGGAGTCCGCCGGTTTCATTAAAATAGCGGGTGAGATCACTGCCGCTGATATCACGCAAGAGGTTGATTGTGCCGTCGCCGCGGTAAATTTTATCCGAGAGAGCTTTTGATTCAACTTCTTGTGCGGATGCAGCGGCGCTCCAGACGACGAGTGAGGCAGCGAGGCCAGTGAGGAATTTCATGAGAGGGGGTGAATTGGGGGAATGTGGCTCCGGGGGGAAAGCCTTGGGGGGGTGATGTTCCTTGGGGGAAACTCCGGGGGGAGGATCTATTCTCGGGGGAACGATCAAAATCATGCCCGGGAATTTCGATTTGAGTATCCCCCCAATTGGAGGGAAATTGATTTTTTAGAATGCGGGGCTTTGGCCGGCTTCGAGATACTTTAGCACGGCTTCCGTGCGGCTGCGGACGTGGAGTTTTTGATAGATGTTCTTCAGGTAGTCGCGGACCGTTTCGTAGCTAAGAAACAGCTCAGCAGCGACCTCCTTGGGAGCCATGCCTTTCGCGAGGGATTCCAAAATTTGGCGTTCGCGTGGGGCGAGCGAGGGCAGCGGGATGATTGGTTTGGTGGTGTTGGGGGTTTTTTTGAAGGCTTGGATGACGAGGCCGGCGACTGCCGGGCTGAGTGGCGAACCGCCGGCGTAGGCTGCTTTGATGCCCGCGACAAGTTCACGGGAAGATGAGGTTTTTAGCAGATAACCGTTCGCACCGGCGCGCAGCGAAGCAAACACCCGCGCGGCGTCGTCATGGACGGTTAGGACGAGCAGGGCCGTGCAGGGAAGCATCACCGAGAGCGCGCGCAGGCAGTCCTCGCCTGAAATTCCCGGCAGTTCCAGATCCACGATTACGACGTCCGGGCGCAGTTTTGAGAGTGCGACGAGCGCCTCCTCGCCCGTGCTCCAGCCGCCGGCGAAGGTGCAGTCTGGGTGTTTGTTGAGCAATTTCTCCATCAGCTTGCGAGTGACGGAATTATCCTCGATCACGCCGACTCGTAGAGGCGGGGAAGGAGGGTTTGAAGTGGGCGGGGGGGCGCTTTGCACGTTGCCGCTAAGATAAGCGAAAAGCCGGGTGCCGCGTCGAGCGCCAAATCGTTGATTTCAGCAAGAAATGCGGTGAATTTCCGCCTGCCAGTTGTGGGTTCAGCTTGTGGGGGCTTTGCAGCGGGCGGGAGATTTCCCGGTGCCTAATTTGGATGAGGGCAGGAAAGGAGTGATGAACGCGGCCTCAAAGTCGAAAACTTCCGAGAAATCCTCCTTTTTGTCCGAGTCCTGCTTGCCGAAGACCTGCTCCTCGATGAGATGAAACACCATGTCGCCGACGTCTTGGCACTTCCGGATCGACCACTCAGACATCAGGGTCGAAGCCATCGGGCCGAATTGATCGAGCGCGAAGTCCCGGTAGCCCGCGAGCAGTTCCGGGCCTGTGACGTGGCGTGCTTGGCCGGCGTTGGACTCGGCGATGCGTTTGAGCGTGAAATCGAGTGCGTCCTTGAGAAAAAAGTAAGCGTGTGGGTCGAAGCGCTTGTCGCGTTTCAAGATTGATACCACGGATTGCTCGAATTGCATGGCCTGCATGGGAGCGACTATGAAGAGCGAGCGGACAGGTGTCAAAGAGCTTTGAAATATCAGGATCAATTGTTGCCGAGACCTTGGACAAACTCATCCAGCAGGGACTTTAGGCGAGCTTCGCGAGCGATGGCGGCGGGTTTGTCGAAGCCAAGCCAGATGGCCGTGGCGCCGGTGGGGCCGAGTCTGAGCGTCCAAGCGTCACGTTCTGAGCCAGTTGCGCCGGTGAAGCAGCGCGTGCCGCCGGAGCGTTTCAGGACGCTGCATGCGTCGATGGCGGCGTGCGAGCTGAGTGCGGGGCTGAGCTCGGGCTTTGCTGAGTAAATCACCTCGCCGGTGGAATCCCGGATCTCGCGGATTAGGAAAGGTTTGGCACGTTTTCCTTGGTTGCCAAGAGTTGCGAGGCCGACGGACATTTCCATGGGAGTGGCGGCGACGGAGCCGCGGAAAAGGTCTTCGGTTTTCAAGAATGGGCCGGCGATGCCGCAGCGTTTGGCCAGGCG
>JBILPN010000216.1:0-6239 GCA_044373865.1 Luteolibacter sp.
GATGATTTTAAGGCAGATCCCACGCGGGTCCATGCGCACAGCTCTTCTAGCGAGAAAATTGCGCTTTTCCGTTCATTGTTTCATGGTCGGGAAGACGTCTATCCGCGTCGTTTTGAAAGTAAGAAAACTGGCCGTGCTGGATATGCTCCGGCCTGCGGCAACGAATGGGTCCGTGGCATTTGTGAGAAGCCCCGCATCAAGTGCTGCGATTGCCCGCACCGCGCGTTCCTGCCGGTGACTGATGAAGTGATTCGCTGGCACCTGTCAGGAAAAGACAGGGCTGGCCAGGATTTTGTGGCTGGTGTCTATCCGATGATGGCAGATGAGACCTGCTATTTCCTTGCGATGGATTTCGACAAGGAAAGTTGGCAGATCGACGTGCTGGCGGTTCTGGAAACTTGCAGGATCCTAGAAATCCCGGCCGCTCTTGAACGCTCGCGCTCTGGCCATGGCGGGCATGTGTGGTTTTTTTTCAAGGACGCGGTTCCTGCCACGCAGGCGCGGAAGCTCGGCTCGCTCATTCTCACCGAAACCATGGAGCGCAGGCCCGAGCTTGGCCTCGCATCGTATGACCGGCTTTTCCCAAACCAAGACACGCTGCCGAAGGGCGGCTTCGGCAATCTGATCGCGCTGCCGATGCAAAAACAACCGCGCGAGAATGGGAATAGCGTGTTTGTAGATGAAAAATTCACGCCCTATCCTGACCCATGGGTCCTTCTTTCATCGATTGAACGAATTTCACGAGCTCGCATGGAAGCCATCGTTCAGGACTCGGAAAGCCGTGGTCGGGTGGTGGGCGTGCGCTTCGCTCTCTCGCCGGAGGATGAACCCGAGCCATGGAACAGCCCACCATCGCGGCGGTCCCGTGAGCCTGTGATCTCGGATGCGTTGCCAGATGAAATCGAAGTGGTTCTTGGCGATCAGGTTTACCTCGCAAAAAACTTGCTGCCGCCCGCGCTACGCAACCGCTTGCTTCGGCTTGCCGCGTTCCAAAATCCGGAGTTTTACCGGGCCCAGGCGATGCGGCTGCCGACCTACGATAAGCCTCGTATCATTGCCTGTGCCGAGGATCTACCCGATCACATCGCCCTGCCACGCGGATGTTTCGAGGAGATTCTGGTGCTTTTTAAAGAGTTGAAAATCAAGCCACGGATTCGCGACGAACGGATGGCGGGGAATCCGTTGGACCTGCAGTTTGTCGGCACGCTTTATCCCAGACAGGCAATTGCTGCGGCGGCGATGCTGGCGCACGATACCGGTGTGCTATCCGCCACCACCGCTTTTGGTAAAACGGTGCTCGCCGCACACCTTATCGCCGCACGCGGTGTGAACACGCTGGTGCTTGTCCACCGCCAACAATTGCTCGAACAATGGATCGAACGGCTATCGTCTTTTCTCGGTCTGCCCGCCAAATCCATCGGGCGACTTGGCGGAGGGCATAAAAAACTCACGGGAAACATCGATGTCGCACTGATCCAGAGCCTCGTCCGTAAGGGCGTGGTCGATGACCGCGTGGCGGAATACGGGCATGTGATCATCGACGAATGTCATCATCTATCAGCCCATAGTTTCGAGTTGGTCGCGCGGCGTGCGAAAGCCCGCTTTGTGCTTGGACTTTCGGCCACGGTGGCGCGGAAGGATGGTCACCACCCGATTATTTTCATGCAATGCGGTCCGGTCCGGCATCGAGTGGATGCCAAACAACAGGCAGATGCCCGGCCGTTTTCCCATCATGTCATCGTGCGTCCCACGGGGTTGCGGCCGAGGTCAGAACCGAACACAGACCCGCGTTTCGGATACTTGGATCTGTGCACGGAAATCGTCCGCTCGGAGCCGCGCAATTGCATGATCCGGGATGATGTGGTCGCTGCACTGCACGAGGGCCGCTCTCCGCTGGTGCTCACGGAGCGCACCGAACATGTTGCGATTCTAGCAGAATTGATCCGTCCACACCCATCTCACCTGATCGTTTTGCAAGGCGGGATGGGCAGGAAAGCGCTGCGCGAGGCTTTGGCGCAACTCGCCGAGGTGCCGGAGAACGAAACCAGAGTTGTGATCGCCACCGGAAAATTTGTGGGTGAGGGTTTCGACGACTCCCGGCTCGATACCCTTTTCCTGAGCATGCCGGTTTCTTGGCGCGGCATCGTTGCCCAATACGCGGGCCGCCTGCACCGGAACCACCACGGCAAATGCGAAGTTCGCATTCATGATTACGCCGATCTCGATGTTCCAATGCTTTCCCGCATGTTCGACAAACGCTGTGAGGGCTACGAGGCAGTCGGCTACACGATTTTGCTGCCCGCGAGCGCGCTGCCTGGCTGGCCAAGTGAAGTGCCGCTGCCCATCGATCCCATCTGGAAAAGCGACTACGCCGCCAGCGTCCGCCGCTTGATCCGCGATGGGGTGGATGTTCCGCTCGCCAATCTTTTCGTCGAAATCGCGCGGTCACCTACAGATGAAGACCGCGCACGCAGCGCCTCTGAAGCGTTTCTTCTGCGGCGCCTTGATTCTCTAGCGGAAACATCAGGGCTTTTCCGGCTCAATGCCAAGCTGCCGATTCCATTCGACGGCTGGAGCGAATTGGAAGTTGATCTATATTGCGTGGCACTAAAACTCGCGATCGAAGTGGACGGTCCGCAACATCTATCAGGCTCAGCCGCTTACCGTCGTGACCGCCGCAAAGACGCATTGTTGCAGGAAAATGGGATCTATGTTCTGCGTTTTCTCGCGGAGGATCTCGGCAAGCAGCTAGATGTAACACTCGACGCCATTTTTCGTGCCATCACGCACCTGAAGCGGAAACGATCGCAAGAGGACATCGCTGGAAAATGGGATCTTAGAGGCGGTGGTTTGAGCTGAGATTCAAAATCCGAAAAGCGATGCAATTTCAATCTGAGGCAGCGCCATGGACTGCGCGCAGTCCATGGGCTTAGAGGTGTGGAGGACGGAATTTGGATGTGATCCGATGGCTTTAGGCGACGAAGGTGTAGTCGTAGGGCTTACGCATTTCCCGGGCGAGGTGGCGGTTGGCCTCGGTGGCGTGATCGCCGGTGAACACCTCGTTTTCCGGATCCCATTGCAGGGTTTTTCCCGTGCGCAGCGAGATGGTGCCGAGGTGGCAGACGGATGCGGACCGATGCCCGACTTCGGCAGTGCAGATCGGGTCCTTGCGGGTGCGCATGCACTCGAAGAAATTCCCCATGTGATCGTTGCTCTGATCGAGGCGCTCTGCGTCTTCGGGCAGGGGTGTGGAGAGGAGGGCGCGGTCGTTGGCCTCGATTTTGTCGCGGTTTACCCAGATCCATCCGTCGCTGCCGACAAAGCGGATGCCGTTGCGCTGGCCGGCGGGATTGATCGCACCGCCAAACGGGTTGTCATCGGTGGTGGTGCGGACCTTGAAAATGACGCCGTTTGGATAGGTGAATTTCACCTCGTATTCGCTGAAAGTGGTGAAGCCTCCGGGGATGAGTGTGGCGAGCGGCGTGCTTTCGATATGGATCGGCGCGGGTAGGCCGATCGCCCAGTAGCCGATGTCCATGTGGTGCGCGCCCCAATCGGTCATGGTGCCGCCGGAGTAGTCGAACCAATTGCGAAAGGTCCGGTGGCAGCGCTCCGGCGTGTATTCGTGAAACGGTGCTTGGCCCTGCCAGAAATCCCAGTTGAGATGGGCGGGTGCCGGTTTGGATGAAAACGGACCGCCGCGCAGTCCAGCGGGGAGCCAAACATTCACTTCCGTGAGCTTGCCGATGCGGCCGTTGCGCACGAGTTCGCAGGCCATGCGGAACCGCTGGCTGCTGCGTTGTTGGGTGCCGGTTTGCAAGATCACCTTGTTGTCCCGCACGGCTTTGACGACGTGCTTGCCCTCGTCGATCGTTAGGGTGAGCGGCTTCTCGGAGTAGATGTCTTTTTTCGCCTTGGCCGCGGCGATGTTGATGAGGCTGTGCCAGTGATCCGGAGTGCCGTTGATGATCGCGTCGATCTCGCCGCTCTCCAACAAGGTCCGGAAGTCGTTGAAACGCTTGGGCGATTTTCCGGCGCCGGAAAATTTCGTCAGCGCCTTGTCGAGATGGTTTTCATCGACGTCACAGACTGCGACGATATCGCCGGAACGCTGGGCATTGGTGGCGTCGCTTGTGCCCATGCCGCCGCATCCGATTAGAGCGATGCGCGGTCGCTCATTCGGGGAAGTCACGGGTTTCGTAGCCTCTTGTGCTGAGGCCAGCTGGCGTTCAACAAACCACAAGGGCAGCCCGGTGGCGGCGGCAGTGGCAGAAACACGGCGGATGAAAGAGCGACGCGAGATTTGGAAGGGTGTGGTGGATTGCATGGTTAGGAAACGAGTTTGACCGTCAAGGCTCAGAGTCGGCTGAGGGGCGGCGGTTTTTCATAGGCGGTGGTGCCAGTTTTTGCGAAGGCAAATCTGCTGAATTTGCGTTATTGTTTTGAGCTTGGAACCCGGAATGGAACGTCATTTTGGATGGCACCCATGCCGGGTTTGGATGAGTTTATGTTTGGTGTCAGGAGTGGGGAGTCGCTGGCAATGGTGTAGTAGGGCGGGCGCAGCGGAGTCCCTGGGTTCAGGGTGATTCCGGGATCGCCCGTCATGGCGTTTTCCCCGCGTGGGGGGATATTGCTGAAGAAGTTATGAGAGACCTTGCCGGGGAGATCGGTGCCCCAGATGTCCTTGGAATCGAGCGTGCGGAGGAACAGGTTGTGGTGCGCTTCGTAACTGCTAGATTCGTGAAGTGCGAAAATCCGGCCGATGCCGCCGTTGTCGATGAGAGTGTTGTGATTGAAGCGGAGCTTGGTGACAGGAGCTTTGTATTGGAGCAGCTCGCGACCCACGAATGGACCCGCGCAGGCCGCTTCGAATAGGTTGTGGTGGATGTGGTGATTTTTCGGGTGTTTCGCCCACACGGCGATCGGATAGAGACCACCGAAGAAATGGTTGTGATGGATTTCCAAGTTGTCCATCATCGCCTCCACAGCATACGCGTAACGCCCCGAAGTTAAGTTGAAAAAATTGTGATGAATGCGGATGCCGTTGCCGAGCGATGCAGTTCCGGCCAGAGAGATGTGGTTGTTGATGGTGTTGTTGAAAATCTCGCAGTCCTTGAGTGCCATGCCGAGAAACTCTGCGGAAATGGCCGGGGCTTTGCCGTTTTCCCATGCGCCATTGGCGGGCACAATTAGCGTGTTGTTATAAATCCGCAGCCCTTCGAGGATGTTTGATTCAGAAACAGAATACTTCCAATCCTGCGCTTTCATCGCATAGCCACCGAAGTCCGGGCGGAGGTTGCCGGTTTCCTCAATATGATTGTCGTGGATGATTAGATTGCTTCCGCGGTGATACTGGATTGCCCCGCTGTCACCGCCGCCCTCGCTGGCACCTTTAGGGTTACCATACGTGTTGTTTTTGAATCGGCTGAAACGAATCACCGTTTCGTGCGCCTCGATCACCCAGAGTCCGCAGTAGCGAAAATGCGTCACATGAAGATCCTCGAAAGTGACTCCTCTGGATTGCGCCGCGAAGATTCCGCCGTGACACCGCTTGTCTTGGCCATCCAGTGCGAAGCCCTTGAGGGTGTGGTTTAGTCCACCCAGCTGGATGACAAAATGCTCGGGAAACGTGTGCACATGCGGGTTCGCATTCGGCACGGCGTCGGTGAGACTGAAGGAGTGATTGATGAGGATTCGCGTTTTTTCGGAACCTGCGCCCACGAGACTGGTGCCGCTTTTGAGTTTGAGAATTTTGGATTCGGTGAAAGTTCCCTCGCCGATGCGGATGACATGCCCTTGGTCAGCTGCGACCGTGTTGCAGGCCTTGGCGAGGGTGCGCCATGGTGCTCCGGCGAGACCAGAGTTGGAATCGTTACCGTTGAGTTCGACGTGGTAAGTGAGTGCAAATAATCTACTAGAAACGATGGCGAGGCACAGCAAGATCGATCTCATGAGGTGCTTAGGATGATGCGGATTGCGGCTCAGGTCCATGACGCAAATGTTTCATTTTAGAAAAAAAGGACGGGACACGAAACCCAAATCGTGTCCCGCCCGGGATCGTGCCCTTTTAGAGGCAAAGTGTTGGAAGGAGTTGTGAGGTCCGGCTTGAAGTTTTCAGGGAGAGAGAGAAGCGGAGCCGCGCGTGCAGTTTCGATTTCTCCCCTCCATTGAAAAATGCATCTCATGCACGGCGGCGGCGCAGCAGTCCAAGCATGCCGAGACCACCGAGGAGTGTTGAG
>JBILPN010000217.1:0-6233 GCA_044373865.1 Luteolibacter sp.
CGGTGGCTTGCCAGAAGCCAAGGACCCAAGGCGAAAATCAGCGTTTCCGGCGGATCAACATCATGCCGCTGGCCAGCATCGTCAGGACGATCGACGTTGTTTCAGGGACACTGGCGACCCTGGCGACGCGGAACCCGACAAAGTAGTTCTCGAACGTGGGAACGTCGCCGTAGCGGGTCAAGGAGTGGAGGAAGCCGCAGTCGTCGCCCCAAGAGCCCCCACGCAGCCCGCGAGTCGAGCCGGAGATCACCGCGCCATTCCATTCCCAGACGTTGCCTCCCTGGTCAAAGGTGCCGTAGGAACTTGCATCCTCGCTGTAACTGCCGACGTCGGAGGATCCACTGGTGTCGTAGTTTGCATCCCCGGTGACGATGCCGCTCTGACCATTCGGGTAAAGCGAGTAGGACGCGTTCGCTACATTGTAAAACGCTGCCTTGTAGCACTCGTTCTCGCTAGGAAGATAGACTTGGGCTCCGATATTCGCGGCAATGATGCCGCTGGTCGCGCCATTGAGCGTGTAGGCACCGGTTTCCATGTCGTTGTCACCTTGGCCATTCATCATCCAATCGGCAAAGCGGGCCGCATCGAACCACGAGACGTGAACCACCGGGCGGTTGGCCAAGGCAGTGGTCACGCTGTAGCTGAAGCTGCCGGAACTGCCGGTTTGCGTGATGCCGTAGCTCGCCATGCTGGAACTGTAGATTGCGCCGCTGTTTTGCACAACTCAACGGGCGCTGATGCGAATACCAGCAAGCCGCAGGGTGGTCACGATCCGCCGTGCGTAATCTTCGTGCCACAAGCGGCGCAGGTGCCTGAAACCACGCCGGGGAAGTTCCGGATAGAGACGCAACACCTGATCCCAACAGGTCTGAGACCGCGCGATCTCACCACGCCCAGCGGCGATGACCGACTCGATCATCCACACGCACCAGTATTCTTGCAGAGGGAACTTGCGAATCTCGCTGGCCGCGCCCTCCCAATCGGATAGTTCAATCAAACGCAGACTGAGGCACAGGTGCACCACCCTCGGATAGTGCGGATTGTCCGCCACGGCCTCCTGAATGAAGCGATGACCAAGATCGACGTTAGTTTTCTGGTAAATTAGCCAGATCCCGGCAACCAAGCGCAGCAGCTTCGAACTGCCGGGATCGTCATTGATATATGCAGCCAAGCGGCCAAGCTCTTCGCGGCGGCGGTGAATGGCAGCAGCACAGAGCAGGGCGATGACGGACCAGGGGGTGGCCGGCCCCAGGATGAATGCACGGCGAGCGTGAAAGTCGATCTTCACCGGCGGCTGGCTATAACTACAAAATTTCTCGTTGAACGCGGAAACCATCAACATAGCAAGCGTGGCGTGTGGCAGAGCTTCATCCGGGGCGGCTGAAATTGCACGCTGCAAGGCCGTCACGCCACGCAGATAGGATTCCTCCGAGTAGTCCTCAAAAAAAGCCCGTGCCGTTAGTAAAGCTTCGTGAACACTCAGCTGATTCACTGCTTTCACCTTGGCCAAAGAGGTTAAATGGTAGTCCATCGCCCCGAAATCAGCCCCCACCGCGAAGGCGAGCCGCTCCATCAGGTCAGTTTCGACTCCAGCGAGGTCGCTTCGCGAATCACCACAATGGTATTTCTGAGACCAGACTTGGCATCCCTGTTCACCTTCGAGCAAACGGACCCGCAAAACCAAGGCACCCTCGTGCATCTGCACACTTCCATCGATAATGAAATTAGCCGGATGCCGGGTCGATAGCGCCGCAACTTCCACCCCCTCTTCGAGAAGCAGGCGCCGTGATAAAGGGCCAATGACACGCAGAACCGTGAGCTTGGAGAGAAGCACGCTCAACTCCTCGGCGAACAACAGGGGAAACCGTCCCCAGAGTCCATTCAAACCGATGCTCTGAAACTCGACTATCGCAACAACCGGACGATATTCCGACCCCGATGATAGAGGCAAACGAATCTCCCTGAGCGAAAAATCCAGTCCGTAGGAACCGGGCAACATTTCAATTGTCACCAAGTCTTCGATCCCATCGCCAGCGTAATAAACTTGGAGCGCGCGCCTCAACTTGCTGGCGTGCACCCGCACGGTGGAGTTCATGGCGGGATCAAAATCCGCCGCCAATTCAAACACATCGAATGCTATCGAGAACTGACTGATTTCTCCTCCCCGCCCATCCAGAGACTCGCTTAGCGCGTAATTAAAAAACCGAAGCAGTCGTCCAGAGGTACCGAATGCCCCGGATCCGGCAATACGTTGCGCGTGGCGCAATATGGAATCCCGGGACATCATAAGATTTTAACAACAAATTCGACTCTCAAACACCCAAGATCGCACAAGCAGCCAAGAAATTCATCCAACCAGAGCGGAGCGAAACCCAAATATGCGACAACACCATACCCCAAATCACCTGCGATTCACGCTGCTTGCGAGAACACCACGAGCTAGTTCCTCGAACCACGCAATGTCAATTCGCAAATCGCCCCCCGGGAACGCTGAGCCCCAGCTCGGCGAGCGAATGGAAATCCAAAGCCCAACGCGAAGCCCAATCCCCAATCCCCAATCTTACCCATGCGCTCCGTGAAATCGTTAGTTAAAGAATTATCAACAACCGATAAAAATCCCAGTAAACCGTGTACAACCTACTGCCACGAAGGACTGATTCAGACGATGAAGATGAAACCCTAGGTGCTCTGGAATCCTCAGCATGTCGGGGCGGCAGCAGGCTGCACGCAGTCCAAGATGGATCGCCTCCATGGGGACGCGCGTTGCCCCGCTGGGGACGCGCGTCGCCCCACGTGATTTTTCGGCGCAGTGGACCGACGATCGAATTGAAAGGCTTGTTTTCCGAAATTTTGCGGTGGGGCGACGCATGGCTTGACTTGAAACTGCCAATTTTCAAAGCGACCCAGCCAAACCATCGCTGGGGATGCGCGCGCCCCGCTTGGGGCCGCACGTCGCCCCGCTGGGGAGATACGCGGCCCCACTGGGGCGATACGATTTTCACCACTAACTGGCGCTTTTTGGGGAATAGGAGATAGGAGATAGGAGATAGGAGATAGGAGGGAGGAGGTTTGCTCAACATGCATTTATTGGAGGATCGGGAACTTTCTCTTTCAATTCTAACATGTGCTTCTCACCTTGGATATTGTTCGCTGGAATGGTGAGAAATTCTCCGAGAAAAAACGTTGTTGCTCTCTGAAAAAGAAACCCGCACTTCTCAAGTTGTTCGAAGCAAACTGTTGTCTAATGAAACAGGCGGGGCGTGTTGGTTATCGCCACGTGAAAGCGGACATACATCAATAATAATATGGCTAAAACCAGTAATAAAGAAATCCCAATGAAACGGGAGACGTTTGTAAAAGTATGGCGTCAGCTCGCCCCGGACGAAAGTTTCGGCGGGATGAGCTTGGTGGAGTTCGAGGAGGCGACCGAGCCCGCAGTCGTCGTTCGGGATCTGATCGAAAACCTCAAGACGCAGACCTTGGCCGCGCTCCAGCAGCGCAAGCTGGCGGACGAGGAGTTGCGGAATAAGTTACTCCTGGTGATTCACTCGATCCGTGGTGCGCCGACCCATGGTGAGAACTCGCCAATGTATCGTGCGCTCGGCTATGTGCCTAAGAATGAGCGTGCCAGCGGACTCACTCGCAAGGGTGGCGCAGCGCCGCCGCCTCCGACTGATGCGAACGCTGCTTGATCTGATGCCCTGAGAAGCTGAATCAAGCAACGCCGCATCTGCGGGATGAATCGGCCGTCGATCTTTTTTACAGGAGGTCGGCGGCCTTTTCTGCGAGGAGTTTATGAAATTGAAGAGCAGGTGGAAAAAGAGAAAATTTTAGATAGTGGAATGTGTGTGGAAGATGGATTCGGGCTTTTACCCCTTGTCGGGACTCCATGCTCAGAATCATCGCTGCTAGAGTTCTGAGAGAATTTCCAATTCAAGACTCACGCCGCTGAGGCACTCACAAAAAACACCCTCCCAGATTTCTCGGAGAGGGTGTTGGATTTCGATGAGTCACAAACTCGCAACCGCTCAGTTCCGCCTCACGCGGAAGTAGCGCTTCGGTTGGTTCTCAATGCTGTAGAAGCGCGTGACCACGCCGCCGGTCCCGATGATGTCGGTTTCCGCGATCGTCCACGTTTCGAGGTCGGTTGAGGATTCAATGCGATAACTCACGCCGTTGCCTGCGTTGAAGCGGAATTCAACGGCGGTCCGGATGCTCGACAGCGCGTCGGGCGTGCTGGAATCCAGCGTGGGGTTGAAGCCGGTGTTGATCTCAAACAGGTCATCGAAGCCATCTCCGTCGCTGTCCTTGACGCTTGGATTGGTGCCGTGCGTCACAACTTCGGCGAAATCGCCGAGACCATCTGCATCACTGTCGTCGAGGTTCGGATTCGAGCCGTGGGTCGTGATTTCCGCGCCATCGCTCAGACCGTCACCGTCGCTGTCGTCGAGCACGGGGCTGGTCTGATGGGTGCTGAGTTCGGCTCCGTCGCTGAGGCCATCGCCATCCGTATCCGCGATCAAAGGATCCAGCCCCACCCGCTCGAACAGATAGCCCGCCGCCACAAATTCCGCAGCGGCATCCGCCCACTGGCTGCTGTTTTCCATCAGCACCGCATGATTTTCCGTCGCACCGCCATCCGGTTGGCCGTTGAGCCAGCGTGTGTAGGTCGGGGCGCTGCCGTCGGTCCATTGCCAAATCCCTTCGTCTGCCGCGTCTGACAATCCAAGCCACAGGTAGCCTTGGCTGGTCTTGCGCGCCTTGCTTGCCATGCGACTGAAGTCATTTGCATTTGGGAAACTGGCGAGGCGGCCACGGCGAGCGCTGGCATCTCCGGTGGCTTGGGCGTGGGTGAAGGAGCCCTCGATCAGCGCGAAGAAGCTCGCCGGGTGGCTGAGTTCCGCGCTGTCGGAAAGCCCGTCGCCATCGGTGTCGGTTTTGAGTGGGTCGGTCCCGTGCGTTGAAATTTCCGCAAGGTTGCTGAGGCCGTCGCCATCTTCGTCGGAAGCGGCGTCGTTGCTGCCGTTGCTGTCGGTATCGGCCAGCGTGGGGTTGGTGCGCGTCAGGTTCACTTCCTGGCCATCACTCAAGCCGTCGCCATCCGTGTCCGCGATCGCGGGATGGCTGCCTGCGGTCTGCTCCTGGCCGTCGTTCAAGCCGTCGCCATCCGCGTCCGCCAGCGTCGGGTTGGTCGCGTAGCCGGTTTCGAGAACGTATCCGTCGCGGATCGCCGTCGCCGAGCGGTCATACCATTTGCCAATTTCCGCCCCATTGCCGCCGCTGATCTCAGCGAAATCCAAGCTGTTTCCGACCGTCGAACTTGGGCGACTGGTCCCCCAAGGCGCGAAGCTGAAGGCCTCGCCATTGACCCACGTCCACGCTCCTTCCACGGCGGCATCGCTGGCACCGATCCACAAACCCGTGAACTCGTCGAAGGGGTTTGCACCCAAATTTTGCAGCGCACGATTCCAGAGAGCTTCCGTTGGGAACGACGCGAGTTCGCCGCCCTTGCCCTGCGCATCGGTGCGGGCTTGCTCCCAGGTGAAGGATCCGCTGACGATGGAAAAACGCCCGATGCCAAGTTCCCAAGCATCGCTCAGCCCATCGCCATCGGTATCAGCGAGCGCGGGATCCGTTCCGTGCACCACGAGTTCGTCGTAAGCGCTGAGTCCGTCCAAATCGGCGTCGGATAGATCCTGCTCGAAATTGGCACCAACCGTCTTGTCAGTGTCCATCGTGATCGACAGCGGATTTTCCGTGCCAGAAGCATCGCCAGTCCAGCCGGTGAAGATGTAGCCGAGGTTGGGGGTGGCGGTGAGGGTGGCTGGGGTGCCGTGATCATAGTTTCCCTGACCGGTGATGCTGCCGTTGGGCGGGGTGGATTCGGCAAGGGCCCAGTAGCGGGTATCGACCGTCGCATCGCCACTGAATCCTTTGCCAGCGGCGGCGGTGAGTTTGCCAGCTGAAAGCAAGGGCAAGACGCAAATTAACAAGCGGAAGGGAGTTTTCATGTTGGAGCTAAGATTCAATGCGGAAATAAAAGAGGATGAGGACGAGGGAAGAGGAGTGGCAGCACAGCAGCACCGCCCGGGGCCTTCGAACCCGCTTCCGCGGGCCTACCAGCGCCGAGCGGCACCTCATGCGTTTTGTCGTCCGGGCAGGGCCGGGACGAGCAGGACGGTGGTCGGTTCAGTCCCTTGCTCAGAAAGCTGCCATCCGGCACCGAAGGTCTG
>JBILPN010000218.1:0-6227 GCA_044373865.1 Luteolibacter sp.
TTGTAAGCAACAACGACGAAGGGCTCAAACGCATCGCGTTTCCCCTAACGAAAATGAAGGGAGTGGAGATCGATGGCGGTGGCGCGACGTTTGTCTTCCACGGCTACACGGTGCCATTTTTGTTGGACAATTCGAGCGACATCACCCTCAGGAATTTCTCAGTGGATTTCAGCCGTCCGTTTCACTCGGAAGGCAAAGTCCTGGCGATCACTCCCCAACACGTCGATTTGGAGTTTTCGAATGAATTCCCCCATGAAATCCGCAATGGCGTGCTCGTTTTCACCAACGGTCAGAAGGCGGATGGCCCGGCAACAACGGTGACCAACGGCGAAGTCCTCTACCCCTACGGCAGCCTGCTCGCGTTCGATCCGGTCAAACTCGAAACCGCGTTCATGGCCAAGGACCGCTACAAGGTGGGTGATGGAATCGCCGCCGACAAACTGGGTCCCAACCGGGTGCGGCTCAAGATCCCGGACATCTCCGCCAAGGCAGGTGACGTGCTCGTCTTCAGCCCCAAAAACCGCGACGTCCCGGGCATAGTCATCTCTGATAGTTCCAACATCCACCTAACCGACATCACGCTTCACCATTCCGGCGGCATGGGTGTGATCGCTCAACGCAGCGCGGATCTGTTCGTGAAAAAACTGCGTGTCACCCCGCCACCCGGCGGCGCGCGCATCGTGAGCCTCACGGCGGACGCCACCCACTTCGTGAACTGCAAGGGCAAGATCGAACTGGTGGACTGCCTGTTCGAGCAGCAGAAGGACGACGCCACAAACGTCCACGGACTCTACGCGAAAATCACGCAGATCCATGCTCCCAACCGGTTCGAAGTCACGCTGATCCACCCTCAGCAAGCCGGGGTGGATTTCATCAAGGCAGGCACCCGCTTGGAACTGAACGATGGACCCAGCCTGACCGAAGAGGGATTTGCCACCGTCAAATCCGTCGAACGCATCAACAAACACCGAAGCATCGTCGAGATCGAAGGAAACTTGCCCGCAAGCGTAACCCTCGGCGATTCCGTGGCGGATGCCGATGCCAACACCGCCGAGTTCCTGATGCGCGGCTGCGTGCTGCGCGGCAACCGCGCCCGTGGAATCCTGCTAGGCTCGCGCGGAAAAACGATCATCGAGGGCAACACCTTCCACACCCCCGGCGCGGCGATCCTGTTTGAAGGCGACTCCCGCTTCTGGTTCGAGCAGGCCGGCGTGCGCGATGTCGTGATCCGCGGCAACACCTTTGACAATTGCAACTACGGCGTCTGGGGCACCGGCTGCATCCAGGTGGGCTCCGGCATCGCGGATGAATTCAAAAGCACCTCCCGCTACAACCGCAACATCCGCATCGAGAACAACCTCTTCCGCGCCTTCAGCAGGCTGCCTCTGCTTTCGATCTATTCAGTCGATGGCCTCACCTTCACCGGCAACCGCCTAGAGAGGACGAAGGCCTATCCCGCACCGGAAGAGGGCGAGTGGAAAATGTTCAACATCACCGATTCCGACAACGTAAAGGTGGAGGAGCCGGCGACATTTTCCGCCAGTTCTTCAAATTGATCTGACCCGCGACAAGACCCGCATCCGATCGCAAAGAGCCGGTCGTCCCAAAGTAACATGAAAAAAGCCTCCATCATCCTAACAGCGACATGGGCAGCCTGTTCCGCGCTCTCCGCCGCCCCGGCCGAGGCTGCGGATCCGTCCCCGCGCCCTAACATCCTCATCCTGCTTTCCGACGACCAGGGCTACGCCGACCTCGGCATCCAAGGTTCCAAAGACATCCCGACTCCCCACATCGACAGCATCGGCCACAACGGCGTCCGCTTCACCGCAGGCTATGTATCCTCCGCCATGTGCTCGCCTAGCCGTGCCGGTTTCATCACCGGTCGCTCGCAATCGCGCTTCGGCCACGACGTCAACTGGCATCCGGAATGGCCCGTCGATCCCAACGACACACGCGGCCTGCCGCTCACGGAAAAAACCATCGGCGACCAGCTCAAGGCCGCCGGCTACCACACCGGCATTGTCGGCAAGTGGCACCTCGGCGAAGCACCGCCCTTCCACCCGAACCGCCGTGGCTTCGATGAATTCTTCGGCTTCATCAGCGGCGGCCACAACTACCCCACCGCCAGCTACCGGGATTCCCCGCCGGTGCATCATTACAACTCCCTGCTAGAACGCAATGGCGAGCCACAACCCGCCGCACCCGGATACCTCACCACCGTGCTCGGCGAGCAATCCGCCTCATTCATTCACCGCAACAAGGAAAAACCCTGGCTCCTCTTCACCTCGTTCAACGCACCGCACACCCCCATCGAGGCCACACCAAAATTGTTAGAGCGAGTCAAACACATCGAAAATGAAAAACGCCGCACCTACGCCGCCATGGTCGTCGGCATGGACGACGCCGTCGGCCGCATCCTCAAGCAACTCCGCGACGACGGACTCGAAGAACGCACGCTCATCTTCTTCCTCAGCGACAACGGCGGCACCACCGAAGACCATACCAGCTCCAACACCCCCCTGCGCGGCCGCAAAGGCTTGATGTGGGAAGGCGGCCTCCGCGTGCCCTTTCTCGCCCAATGGAAAGGCGTCATGCCTGCCGGAAAAACCTACGACCGCCCGGTCACCAGCCTCGACATCCTACCCACCGCCCTCGCCGCCGCCAGTGCCACCAGCATTGCCAGCCAGCCACTCGACGGCGTCGATCTGCTGCCCTATCTCAACGGAAAAAAATCCGGCGACCCTCACGACTTTCTCTTCTGGCGCATCGCCGAGCGCAACATCTGGGCCGTGCGCAGCGGCGATCAAAAACTCGTCAAACAGGGCGATGAAATCAGCCTCTTCGACCTCGCCACCGACATCCGCGAAGCACGCGACCTCGCGGGCAAGCTTCCCGAGGTGCAGGAACGCCTGCAAAAAGCCTTCGACGAATGGCAGGCTAGCTTGTCCAAACCTCTTTGGAAAATCTACAAAACTCCCGAAATCGAAGCCGCCCAAGAACAGAGAAGAACGCGCGACAAGGCCAAGAACTGAGCCTATTGACTCACCAACCCGTTTGATTGATGTTTGCTGATGGTTGATTTTGGATTGGTGATCCCAATCCTCTTCACCTCAAAATCCAAAATCACCCATCGGAAACCCAGTCCCCGCACCTCACCCGTGAAAACCCTCTTCTCCTGCATCATCCTCGCAACGGCATCCATCTGTGCCGCCGCCGACCGCCCCAACATCCTCTTCGTCCTCGCCGACGACTGGGGCTGGGGAGATGCCGGGGCCTACGGACGCACCTGGATCAAAACCCCGGCTTTCGACCGCATGGCACGCGAGGGCCTGCGCTTCGACAACGCTTACACACCCAACGCCAAATGCGCCCCGTCGCGGTCTAGCATTCTCACCGGCCGCAATTCCTGGCAGCTCAAGGAAGCCGGCAACCATGGCGGATTTTTCCCATTGGAATTCAAAACCTACCCGGAAGTGCTCGGTCGCCACGAATACTTCGTGGGCATGACGGGCAAAGGTTGGGCACCAGGCACCGCACTCGATGCCGGCGGAAACCCTCGCCCACTCACCGGCCGGGAATTTCAAAAACGCACCGCCCCCAAACCCACCACCCAGATCGACGCCAACGACTACGCCGCCAATTTCACCGACTTCCTCGACGCCGCGCCCAAGGACGGCCCTTGGTGCTTCTGGATGGGCGTCCGCGAACCCCACCGCGACTACGAATACGGCAGCGGCGCAGCCAAGGGCGGTAAACAAATCGGCGACATCGAACGCATCCCCGCCTATTGGCCGGACACCGCCACCGTTCGCAATGACCTGCTAGACTATGCGCTCGAAGTGGAACACCTCGACCGCCACCTCGGCCGGGTCATCGATGAATTGGAAAAGCGCGGCCAACTCGACAACACGCTCATCGTCGTCACCTCCGACAACGGCCGGCCGTTTCCCCGTGAAAAGGGCAATCTCTACGAGGCGGCCAATCACCTGCCCTTCGCCGTGATGTGGAAAAACGGCATCAAGGAATCCGGCCGCGTCGTGCGCGACTATGTCAGCTTCATCGATCTCGCGCCCACCTTCCTCGAGGTCGCGGGCATCCCGTGGGACCCATCCGGCATGGCCCCCACCCCCGGCATCAGCCTCACCGACGTCTTCAACTCCGGCAAAACCGACGCCATCCAACCGCGCCGCGACCACCTCATCCTCGGCCAGGAACGGCACGACGTCGGCCGCCCGCAAGACCAAGGTTACCCGATCCGCAGCATCATCAAGGACGGCTGGCTCTACTCGCGCAACTTCACCCCCGCCCGCTGGCCATCCGGCAACCCGGAAACCGGATACCTCAACACCGACGGCGGTCCGACCAAAACCGAAATCCTAACCGCCAACCGCGCCAAGCCGAACGATCCGCACTGGCTGCTGTGCTTCGGCAAGCGGCCTGCCGAAGAGCTGTTCGATTTGAAAAACGATCCCGACTGCTTGACCAACCTCGCCACCGCGCCCGACCAGCAATCGCGCCGCGCTGCCCTAGAAACGCAGCTGCTCGCCAAGCTCAAGCAACAGGCCGACCCACGCGTCTCCGGCCAAGGCGATGTCTTCGACAACTACCCCTACGCCGGCTCCGAGCGCGGCTTGTACGAGCGCTATATGAAGGGCGAAAAAATCAAAACCGGCTGGGTCAACCCCACCGACTACGAACCCGCACCGCTGGCTGAAACGTCGCCTGCGGACACTTCTGACTAAGCTCCATCCCTCTATTGAATATGCCGCAGTTCACTCGTATCCGGTTTCTTCACGTCAGCGGATGGCTCGCGGCCGCGGCGCTGACCGCCCTAACCGGATGCCGCGAGGACAAGCAGGACGACGCATCAAAACCGCTGCCAAAAATTGTCACGCTGGCCGAAAATTCCGCCGACCTCCGTGCCTTGATCGACGCGGAGCTTGCTGCGGGAAACAAGCGCATCGTCATTCCGCACGGCCGCTATCGCGTGCAGGCGCATCGCGGGAGCCACTTGGTTTTCTCCGGCCTAACCGACGTGGAGATCATCGCCGAAAACGTCGAGCTCGTCTGCACCTCCACCGTCCGTGCCGTGTTGTTTGAAGACTGCGCCAACGTCACAATCCGCGGCCTAACCGTGGACTACGATCCCCTGCCCTTCACCCAGGGAAAAATCGTCGCGATGGCACCGGACAAGAGCTGGATGGAGTTCGAAGTGGCTGAGGGATATCCGGCAGATCAACTGAAAGAACACATCCAGATTTACAAGCCGGCGACCGGAACCCTCCGCCGTGGCGACGCCCAATGGGATGAGAAAATCAGCGCACGCGGAGAATCCCGCCATCGTGTCAGCAAGGCCCAAGGATACCGCTTCGACCCTGCCGAAGACACCGAGCAAATCGGCGACATCGTGGTGATCAAAAACCGCTATGGCAAACCAGGCTCCCCGCACGTCATCGAGGTGCTGGGCTGCAAGGGCATGCGTTTCGAGAACATCACGGTGTTCGCCTCACCCTCCTTCGGATTTCTCGAGCGCCACTGCGACGGCTCCACCTATCTCCGCTGCGTCGTCGATCGCCGCACGCCAGAAAACGATCCCGTCAAACGCGCCCTGCCACGCATGCGTTCGCTCAATGCCGATGCCTTCCACAGCAAGGACGCCCTCAAGGGCCCGGCCATTCTTTCCTGCACCGCCCGCTTCATGGGCGACGATGCCGTGAACATCAATGGCAGATATCACTACGTGCTCGGCAGCAGCGGCCGCGAGCTGCGCATCGCTGTAATCGATGAAAAACACACGCTCAAGGTGGGCGATCCCGTGGAATTTCTACCCTACTCCGGTCCGCGTCCGCCCGATGCCACAGTCATCCAGCAGCAGCTGGATCCCACGCCTATCACCGAGACGGAAAAAGCCTTCATCCGCAAGCTCCGCATGGACGAGCGCATGCGCGCGGATCTGCTAGACGGAAAGACCCGGCTCCACACGCTCACGCTGGATCGGGAAGTCGCATTAGCGCCCGGTTCCGCCGTATGCTGCCCACTGCGGTTAGGCCATGGCTTTGCGGTGAAGGACTGCAACTTCGGCGACAACCGTTCGCGCGGCATCCTCATCAAAGCCAGCAAGGGAGAGGTTAGCGGCAACCGAATTACCAACAGCCGCATGGCCGCGGTGCTCATCTCTCCGGAGTTCTGGTGGATGGAAGCCGGCATGTCCTCGGATGTGGTGGTTA
>JBILPN010000219.1:0-6218 GCA_044373865.1 Luteolibacter sp.
GCTCATGTAATTTCCAAGCTGCACGAGCGCCACTAAAATCCCAACCACGAAAATATCAACCATCGACCACCGCCCAAGCAACTCCGTGAACCAATAAATCTTCGCCAACATCCCCGGCGACGGGTGCAACTTGCCGGACGCGGCCAAACACAACCATGTCAACGCGACAATTTTCAACAGGGGAATCAAAATCGATGCTGTGAAAATCACGATCGCAATCGGATACGCCCCGGTTTTCCAAAACGAAATCATCCCGCCGATGATCGTGTTCTCCGTCACCTCGCCCAACTCGACGACGGTCATGATCGGCAACACGTTGGCTGGAATGTAGAGCACCCCTGCGGCAAGCATCAGCGCCACCGTCCGCTGAATGCTGTTCGGCTTGCGCAAATGCAAAGACGAGCCACAACGCGGACAATCCCCAAGACTCTCCGCCGCGACCTTGCCGCAGGTATGACAAGCCGCCAAGCCGAGATTGGCCGCACGTGGGAGCTGCCGTCTCATAATCTAGCCAGCTCCAAGCGATCCCACAATTCGTTCCGATCGATCCCGGAAACGGCGGCGGCCATGCACAGCATTAAGGCGGCAAAAGCCCAGAATCCCATGCCAAAATGCACATCCGCCACCATGTTGAGCTTGAGGAGACTCACCAGAACGCCGAGCAGGAATACCTCAATCATGTTCCATGGCTCCGCTTTGTTCAGCCATTTTGCAACGATCCATGACCCCGGTGCCGCGCGCCCAAACAGCAAGGGCGCACACACGTAAATCAAGCCGCACGCCAAGATCAGCGGCGTCAAAATCGTAAATAAAACCACGGCACAACCCAGAATCCAGCTCCCTTGCCCCACCAAGGCACGCGCTGCGGAAACCAAGTCCAAGGTCGTTCGCAAGCTCGCGGCATCCATCGTCAAAAACGGAAACCAGTGAACGATGACCATCAGAATCAAGCCCGTCAGCGAAAATGCTGTCGCCCTGGCCAACGAAGCCGGACGGTTTTGATACAGCACCGCCGCGCAACAGGAACACCGCGCCGCAGTCCCCTCCGGCAAAGGCAGCGCCTCATGCAAGGTGTCACAAAAATGACACGCCGCCTGCTGCGGACCTCCCGGCGGCCGCGGCCACGGCACCATCGACCGCCTCGTTTTTGAAATTTTTCGCTTCATCGTCACCGCCTTGCGACGACACGCTGACCCATTTCTCCCAATCCCTCAACCCCGCATTCCACAAAGTCCCCCGCTTGCAAATACCGCGGCGGCGTCATCCCCATCGCCACTCCGCCCGGCGTCCCGGTCGCCAACACATCACCGGGCAGCAAGGTCATGAAGCGACTCACGTAACTGACCAACTGCCTCACCGAGCACATCATGTCCCCCGTCCAGCCGTTTTGCCGCAGCTCGCCGTTGACCTGGCACCACAAGCGCAGGTGCTGCACGTCGGAAACTTCGTCCGCCGTCACCAACCACGGCCCCATCGGCGCGAAGGTGTCCGCGCTTTTCCCCTTGGTCCACTGCCCGCCCATTTCTTTCTGAAATGCACGCTCGGAGTAGTCGCAAAATGTCGAATACCCAGCCACGTGCGCCAAGGATTCCAACTCATCGACGTCGCTCGCCCTGCTTCCGATCACGACGGCAAGCTCGACCTCGTAGTCGAGTTTCATCGCCCCACGCGGGATGACCACGTCGTCGTATGGCCCGCTCCATGCCGTGCTCGCTTTCATGAAAATCGTCGGCTCGCTCGGAACTCCCTCTCCCAATTCTTTGGCGTGCTCCAAGTAGTTTTTCCCAATACACAAGATTTTAGACGGCCGCGCAATCGGTGGCCCAAGCCGCATCAAGGGGTCCACCTCGCCGCCGCCCACGCAACCATCCGCAACCCACCGCGCAAGGGAACCCAAGCCGCCCATCGCAAAAAAATCTTCGTCATAATCCGCAAACTCGCCACTCGCATCCACTCGCCGCCCATCCGGCAAGAGAACTCCCGGCCACTCACGCCCCTGCTCGCCGAAACGGATCAATTTCATGTCCGCAAGATAACCGAATTCACGCTTTTGAAAAATTCGAAACTGCTCCCCGCCAAAGTTTACACCCCACACAGCTTGCGGTTGCCCTTGGTCCGCCGACTGCTCTAGCCTCGGAGAACATGGAATTTCCTAAGGACCGACTGGGGCGTGGCCTGCGTGACTTGCGGATTTCCGTGACGGACCGCTGCAATTTCCGCTGCCGTTACTGCATGCCCATCGAGGTTTTTGGCCCCGGCCACGAGTTTCTCCCAAAAGACGAACTGCTGAGCTTCGAGGAAATCATCCGCCTCGTCCGCTGCCTGGTGCCACTCGGAGTGGAAAAAATCCGCCTCACAGGCGGCGAGCCACTGCTGCGCCGCGGCCTTGCCGATCTGGTGGCGATGGTGGCGGCCATCGAGGGCGTCAAGGACATCGCCATCACCACCAACGGAGTCCTCCTCGCCCACCACGCGGAGGAGCTCGCCCTCGCCGGACTCAACCGCGTCACAGTCAGCCTGGACGCCATGGACGCGAAAATCTTCGCCCGGATGAACGGCGTCGGCGCCAAGGTCGAGCGCGTCATCGCCGGAATCCAGTCGGCCATGACCTTCGGCCTGCCGGTCAAGGTGAACTCGGTGATCCAGCGCGGCGTAAATGAATCAGAAATTTTACCGCTCGCCCGCTGGGCCAGCAAAACCGGCGTGGATCTGCGCTACATCGAATACATGGACGTCGGGGAAACCAATGGCTGGAAACTCGATGAGGTGGTCTCCGGTGACGAGATTTTAGCCATCCTCGCCACCGAGTTCTCGCTCGTCCCCCGCCTCCCTGCCTACCGGGGAGAAGTCGCCGCGCACTGGCGGACGAATGGCAACTCGCAGGAAATCGGGCTGATCCGCTCAGTCACTCAACCATTTTGCCGGGATTGCCAACGGCTCCGCCTATCGGCTGACGGGAAAATTTTCACCTGCCTCTTTGCTGCTGATGGCCACGATCTCCGCGGGATTTTGCGCAGCAATCCCGGCAACGACGTGCTGCCGCACGCGATCCGCTCCATCTGGCAAGCACGCAACGACCGCTATTCTGAAGAGCGCGGCTCTCTCACCCGCCCAAAATCGGAAATGAGCTATCTCGGCGGCTAAGAACGCGCAATCGCCGCACAACCCAAACCCATCCCGTATCCTAGGGAGGGGCCGCTTGGATTCTTGACATCCCCGGTCTCCTGCACATTTTCAAGCCGGCACGTGGGAAACCCCGAACCTCGAACCCGTGCCAGCTGGGCTGTGAATTCACTTTTTTCGCATGAAATCACGCCCATCTCCGTATCCGACGTCACCCAACCCTAATACTCGATGAATTACCTGCGCCCAACTCTCCTTCTCATGACCGCATGCGGCACGGCTCTCGCTGCTGAAAATTGGTCCAATCTCTTCAATGGCAAAAACTTGGATGGATGGACCCAACGCGGCGGCACGGCGAATTACCGCATTGAGGACGGCAGCATCGTCGGAACTTCAACGCTCAACACGCCCAACAGCTTTCTCTGCACCTCACGGGATTACTCGGATTTCATCCTGGAATATGAGTTCAAAATCGACCCACGCCTGAACTCCGGCGTCCAAATCCGCAGCCGCAGCCTCTCTTCTCCCAGCGAACTGGCGTGGAACGGCAAAACCATCAAAATCAAGGCAAACGTCGTCCACGGATACCAAATCGAAATCGACCCGGAACCGAAAAAAGACCGCTGGTGGAGCGCTGGCATTTACGATGAATCCCGCCGCGGCTGGCTTTTCCCCGGCGCTCTCGGCGGAGACGCTGCCGCCTTCACCACTCAAGGACGCCAACTTTTCAAACAAGGGGACTGGAATAAGGTCCGCGTGGAAGCCATCGGAAATTCCATCAAAACCTCTCTCAACGGCACCGCCTGCGCCTCCATCACCGACTCGGTGACCCCCTCTGGCTTCATCGCTCTGCAAGTCCACGGCATCGGCACGGACAAGGATAAGGACGCTACCGAAGTCCGCTGGCGGAACCTCCGCATCCAAGAAGTCTCTCCCGCCGCAGACAACAGCAACTCGCTCACCGCTCAGGAAGAAGCCGCCGGCTGGCGCTTGCTCTGGGATGGCAAAACCACCGACGGCTGGCGCAGCGCGCGCAGCCAGGAATTCCCAAAAGCGGGCTGGGAGGTCAAAGACGGCTTGCTCATCATCAACGAAACCGGCGGTGGCGAGTCGGCCGCTGCCGGCGACATCATCACCCGCGAAAAATTCTCGGACTTCGAACTCAGCGTGGATTTTAAAATCACCCCCGGCGCCAACAGCGGAATCAAAATTTTCGTCGATCCTGAACTCAACAAGGGCGAGGGCTCATCCATCGGCCCTGAATTCCAAATCCTCGATGACGAACGCCACCCGGACGCAAAGCTCGGAACCAATGGGAACCGCACGATCGGCTCGCTCTACGACATGATCACCGCCCCCTCAACCAAGAAGGTCAACCCTCCCGGCGAGTGGAACAACGCACGCATCCTCTCAAATGGAAATCACGTGACGTTCTGGCTGAATGGCGAAAAAACCGTGGAATTCGAGCGCGGCTCCAAGAAATGGCGCGATACCGTCGCAGTCAGCAAATACAAGGTCTGGCCAAACTTCGGCGAGCTCCCACAAGGTCACATCCTGCTCCAAGATCACGGCAACCAAGTGTTTTATCGCAACGTGAAAATCCGCGATTTTTCAAAGAAGTAAGATCCCGTCTCCTCATTTCATTCAAAACCTAAAAAACTGACAATCCATGAATCATCGTCGCCATTTCCTCAAAACCGCCCTCGGCGGAACCGCCGGCCTCATCGCCGCTCCTCACCTTCTCTCGACCTCGTTGTTCGGCGCAAATTCGCCGAACAAGCGCATCCAAGTCGCTCAAATCGGCTGCGGCCGCATGGGCCTTGAGGACATGGCCGGCGTGCTAAACGTGCCTCAAGCTCGCGTCGTCGCAGTCTGCGAACTGGACAGCATCCGCGCAACGGAAGCGAAAAATCGCGTCGAAAAACACTACAAAGAAAAGGGCGAAGCCGCCGTCGATGTGAAAATCTACAGCGATTACCAAGAATTGCTCGCCAACCCGGAAATCGACGCGGTCGTGGTCAGCACGCCCGACCACTGGCACGGCTTGATGGCAGTGGAAGCTGCAATCGCCGGAAAACACATCTACTGCCAAAAACCGCTCACCTACAACATCGCCGAGGCCATCGCACTCCGCAGCGCGGTCCAAGCACGCAAGGTGATCCTGCAAACCGGCTCGCAACAACGCTCGGCAAGCCCATTCTCCGCATTCCGAACCGCCTCGGAAGCCGTCTTGAATGGCCGCCTCGGCAAACTCAAAACCGTCAAAATCGGCATCGGCCTAGACAAACCCAGCGGCAAAAAACCCGCCGCCATGCCCGTCCCTCAAAATTTCAACTTCGACAAGTGGCTCGGCCCTGCTCCCCAACAGGATTACATGGAGATGCGCTGCCACCCGCAAAACAGCTTCACCGGACGCCCAGGCTGGATCACCACCGAGGACTTCGGCCTTGGCATGATCACCAACTGGGGCGCTCACCACCTCGACATCGCCCAATGGGCAATGGGCCAACAACTCGGCGGACCTCTCTCGGTCGACGCAAAGGCAACTTTCATGACCGATGACATCTGGACGGTCCATCACACCTACCACGTGGAAATGCTCTTCCCCAATGAGGTCCAAGTCATCTTGGACGATAAGTTTGAAAATGGCCTGAAATTCGAAGGCGAGGAAGGCTGGATCTTCTGCACACGCGGTGCCGCCAAGGTCACCGCCAGCGATCCAAACGCTCCTGCCGGCGCAGATTCCGCTCTCCGCGCCAGCAAGGGCAACCTACTCAGCGCTCTCGATAAGGACGCAACTCGCTGGCCTTCAAGCAGAAACCATTACGCGAACTGGATCGAGTCGATCCTCTCAAACTCGCAACCCATCGCTCCGGTGGACCAAGCGACTCGCAGCCTTGAAACATGCTGCGCCGCGTGGATCGGCATGAAACTCGGCCGCAAACTCAATTGGGACGTAAAAACGGAATCGTTCGTCAACGACGCAGAGGCCAACGCGCTTTGCTCACGCAAACCTCGCAGCGCGGAATATGACATCGACGCGATCCTGAAAAAGGCGGGAATTTAATCACTCGCTCGCCCGCCGATCTCACACG
>JBILPN010000220.1:0-6207 GCA_044373865.1 Luteolibacter sp.
CCAGCGCCACGATCGATGGCGGCACCGCAAGCCAAGGCATCCCCTACAGCGGCACACTCGCCGGCAGTGCCACCGACCCCGGCGACACCCTCACCTACAGCAAACTCTCCGGGCCAAACTGGCTCATTGTCGCAGCGGGTGGAAGCTTGAGTGGCACGCCACCCCTCGATGACGAAGGCCCTCAACAATTCATCATCGTCGCCACCGACTCAGCCGGAGCGAGTGCCGTCGCGCAGCTCAACATCACCCTGCCCGTGACCCAAGGCAATGGCACATGGGCCAGCGATTCCGACGGCAACTGGAGCGACACCACGAAATGGAGCGCCAACTTCCGAGCCAACGGCGAGGGGCGCACCGCGTTTTTCTCCACACTCAACATCAGCTCCGACCGCAGCGTCCAATTGGATAGCGACCGCACAATCGGCAGCATGGTCTTCGGCGACAGTTCGGGAGCGCAGAGCTGGAATCTCAGCTCGCCAGGAAACCAAACCCTCACCCTAGCAGCCAGCGCACCCGGCATCGCCGTCAATCAAAACACCGCCACCCTCGCCATTGCGCTCCATGGCAATGCAGGCCTCAACAAAACCGGTGCAGGCACCCTCATCCTCGCCGGCAACAGTTCGGTGACCGGCACGCTCAACATCGACAGCGCGAGCACCAGCGTCCATGAAGGCACGGTCCGCTTGGCCCACCCCGGAGCCGCCACAGGCTTCTCCACCCTCCAGATCCGCACCAATAACAGCGGCTCCTCCACCTTGGAGCTCGAGGGCAGCTCAGGCCCGATTCTCAGCTCCGCAGCCATCAGCCTGAGCGGCCGCAACGGCAACATCCCGGCGATCAGGAACCTCGCTGGCGCGAACATTCTGGCCGGCACTCTCAGCGTCCAGTCCGGCGGCACGAACTACCGAATCGAGTCGAATTCCGGTCAACTCGAACTCGCCGGAAGCGCCACCAGCGCGGCTGGCGTAGCAATCACCTCCGCAGCCGGAGAGACCCGGAACATCACCCTCCAAGGCAGCGGAAATGGCCGCGTTTCCGGCCGCATCACCAATGGCAGCGCAAGCACCCTCAACCTCCTGAAATCCGGCGGCGGAAAATGGACTTTGGACGCGGGAAATTCCTACACGGGCACCACCAGCATTTCCCAAGGCGAGCTCGAGCTGAATGGCAGCACCGGTTCCGGAGCCACCACCGTTTCTAGCGGAGCCACTCTCAGCGGCAGCGGCACGGTCGGCGCCGCGCTCACCGCACAAACTGGCTCCACCGTCCGCATCGGCACGACCAACTTCCCCATGGTCGAGTCCATCACCCTGCTTGACGACTTCGAGAGCTACACCACCGGAGCCACCACAGCGGCCACCGGCGGCACGTGGAATGGCGAGTTCATCGGCACTGCAAATTCAAACATCGTCTCCAGCGGCGGCGGGCTCGCGCTCCAAACCAAGGGCGGTGCCGCTTGGCGCGGTGGCGAAACTGACCTCACCCGGTGGAACGCCGGCATCGGGATCGGCGACACCGCGACGATTTTTTTCCAGATGAAAGCGGTGGGAGCCGGCTTCTACGACATCATGACCGGCCTCAGCCCATCGCTTGCCAACATCGACACCACCAACGCCTATCAGGACTTCGCGGTCATGCCTTGGATCAATGGCACCGCTGGCAGCAATCTCGCCTACAAGATGGCCGACGCAGGGCTCGCCGGTGACCAAATTTTCCCCATGAGCACCGATGTTTGGTATAACATCTGGCTGGTCGTGGACAACGCCGCCCAACGCTACTCGGTGTATTGGTCCACTGGCACGGCCAACGGCACGCTCGGCGGCACCGCCTCCACCTATCGGAACGCATTCACCAACACCGCACTCAACGCCCTCGCATTCATGGCAAGCGGCAATGCCAGCACCTCGCTGCTCGTGGACAACATCCACCGCATGCACGGCAGCAACACCACCTACCCCATCGGCAAAACTGGCATCTCAGTCCCGGCGGCAGAATCCTTGAGAGTGCTCAACGGTTTCACCCTGGCTTCCGGAGCCACCTTGGATTTTAAAATCTCCAGTGGACCGGTTCATGACAAACTTCGCGTCGGCGGCTTGTTCATCGCCAATGGCACGCTCAAGGTGACGCTGGACCCACAGCAAGCCGCTCCCACGACGGGCGAAAGTTTCGATCTATTTGATGCGGCAAGCTCGTCTATCAACTTCGCAAACTTCAATCTCCCCGCGCTGCCCCCCGGCTTGGCATGGGACAGCAGCGGCATCAGCTCCGGCGTCATCAGCATCACCGGAACCCCGCTCCCGACCTATCAGACTTGGGCGAGCGCTCACGCGTTCCCCCCCGGCTCGGATGGACCCTCGGCCGACGCTGATCTGGACGGCACGGTGAACCTGCTGGAGTGGTTGTTTGGAGGTGACCCGCTGCGCAGCTCCACCGCCACCCTCCCCATCGGCCGGCTGCGGACTCTCACTGGCGGCGAATTTCCCGGAGCCGTTCCGTCAGAGCAATGCATGAGCCTCACTGCCATCGTTCGCAAAAGCACACCTGGCTGGTCATGCATCGCCCAAGCCGCTAGCTCCCCAGCCGCGCTGGACGCGCCGGGCTCATCCACGCAGATTGTTTCGGTTTTGCGCAAGGATCTTGGCGAATTCGAGGAGCGCGAGTGGTTCTACACCGTGCCCGTCGAGGAAGCCCGCACCGGCTTCATGCGGCTGAAACTCACGGAAAACTGAGCGAAAATCCCCCCTGCGCGGCCCACTCCCACGCCGCAAGCTGCGGCCAGATCGCTTTCGTGCTTGGCAGGTTCTGCGGGAGACGGAACGATTGGCCGCATGGCAAGTGCGATGCGGGAATTTACGGGACTGGTCGTCAAGGTGGACGACGTGGTTTATATGCCCAATTTGGAAGCCCCACCGGCCAAGCCACATCCGTTCGTCTATTTCATTTCCATCCACAATCGCTCAAACCTGCCTGTCACCATCCGCGGGCGCAAATGGGTGGTCCGCGAAGAAGGTGGGGAAACAGTGGTGGTCGAGGGCGAGGGCGTGGTCGGCCAAACCCCACTCATCGAGCCCGGTGGCCACTTTTCCTACAACAGCTACCACGTCACCGCACATGACGCCATCGTCTCCGGCGCGTTTTTTGGCGAAACATCAGAGGGGGAATGGATCTTCTCGCGCATCCCGGAGTTTTACCTGAAAATTCCAACTGGCATCTGAACCCACACGCTCTCAATCGGCGATGACATGGTGCATCGGCACGTCATGCCGCTCGGCGAATGTGTCCTCAACGCATTGAAAACCAAAACAAACGCCGATTTTATACGCATCGGCACGCGCCTCAGCCAAGACCCGATCGTAAAACCCGAGCCCACGCCCAAGCCGGCCACCACGCCGATCAAACGCGATTCCCGGACACACGAAGGCATCAATCTCCCGCAGCGCCAGACGTGCCAGGCTGTCGCAAGGTTCTAAAATCTTAAACGCGCCAGGAACCAACTGGCTCGCTGGATCCGCGACTTCATAAAATTGCATTTCCCCGGCCGCCGTGACTTTCGGAAACGCCCAGCGCCGCGTCGGGTGCTCGCGCACGATCTCAGCCAAATCGACCTCACCGGGCAGCGCGGCATAAATCGCCACCGTCTTCACCTCCGGGTGCTCCTCCAGCCAGCGCGCCAACTCGGCGATGGCTCTGCCTGCCGCTTGCACGGGGCTTGCAACGCGCAACTGCCGCCGCATTTCGGCGCGCAGTCGGGACTTCGGTGAACCAGAATCAGGAATTGCCACTTGCCAAGAGTGGGGCTTTTCCCATGCTCCGTGTCAATGATGCGTCTTTGGCAAACGGCGGGGCTGGCAGCGGCAATAACCACGATGACTTGTCCACTCAACGCGGATGAGCCGGGAAAATCGTTCTCTTGGGAACCGCTCAAGGTCGAGGCCAGCCGCTTCAGCCAAGACCTCGGCATGCTGGACGCCGAGCGCGAGGAATACGCTGGCAATCTCGCCGCCTGCGCGGTCAACGCCGTCGCCCAAGCCAAAGCCACCCCGCATTCCCTGGAAAATGCACGCCGCATGCTCGCCCTCGCACTCCACCTCTCCCCACGCAACAAGCGGGCCCTAGTGGCAAATTTCCAATTGGCGAAAGGCTTGATTCCTAACACCACAGAAGGAAATCACAGCCCGCAAGTGTTCGCACGCCTCATGCTCACTCGCGGCCAACTGCTTGATCAACAAGGCGGCACGGAAAATCGCAACTTGGCGCGCTTGCTCATCCAACTCGCCGCAGAATTGGACCCGAAAAACGAGGACGCGGTCTATGCCAGCGAGGTCCAACGCCTCGATCACGGCGCACCTGACTGGACGGAATGGATGAAAACCCCGGAAAAACCTCCGCTCGCCCCCTAATCCTCTCGCTCCCCGCTCTCCCCATGCCTCTCGAAATCGAACGCAAATTCCGAGTCACCAACGACACCTGGCGCGATGGACCTCCCGGCGAGAGAATCGCTCAAGGCTACCTCTCACAGGATCCGGACCGCACCGTCCGCATCCGCATTTCCGGAAACTTGGCTTGGCTCACGATCAAAGGCCGCAACCAAGGCATCACTCGCACGGAATTTGAATACCCAATCCCACCCGCAGAAGCGCGCGATTTGCTCAAGCTCTGCCTACCCTCAGTCATCGATAAAACCCGCTACCGCAGGCAGTGGGCCGATCACGAATGGGAAATTGACGTTTTTCACGGCGAAAATTCCGGCCTCATCCTCGCCGAGGTCGAGCTGGCTGACGAGTCAGTCACGCCTGACCTGCCACCATGGGCCGGCGAGGATGTCTCCTCAGATTCACGATTTTTCAACTCCTGTCTCGCCCGTTTTCCTTACAGCCTCTGGCGCTAGGTCGCCACTCCTCCACAGAACCTGCGTGTTTCTCGCATCTCCCGCTTGCCACCCGCTCTCATCCGCATACGGTTGGAGAAATCTCACATGAAAATCTGGCTCGACGGTAAATTGGTGGACGAATCCGAAGCGAAAATCTCGGTCTTTGACCATGGTCTTCTCTACGGCGATGGCGTCTTTGAAGGCATTCGCTTCTACAACGGTCGCATCTTCCGCTTGGAAGAACACATCCGCCGCCTCTTTGACTCGGCGCGGGCGATCATTCTCAACCTGCCATGGACCCAAGAGGAGGTCTGCAAATTCACCTGCGACACAGTCGCCGCCAACGGCTTGCAGGATGGATACATCCGCCTAGTGGTCACTCGCGGCGCCGGCGAACTTGGCCTCAACCCCTACCTTTGCCCCACTCCCTCGATGTTTATCATCGCATCGACCATCAAACTCTACCCAGACGAGACCTACCAAAATGGCCTCTCGATCATCACCTGCGCCACCCGCCGCCCCGCTCCCGGCGCGCTCATGCCTCAGGTGAAATCACTCAACTATCTCAACAACATCATGGCCAAGGTCGAGGCAATCCAAGCCAACGCCCTGGAAGCCGTGATGCTCAATGAACAGGGCTACGTCGCAGAATGCACCGGCGACAATCTCTTCCTCCTGAAAAACGGCACGCTCCTCACCCCGCTCATCTGCGATGGCGCACTCGACGGAATCACCCGCGCCGTCATCATCGAAATCGCGGAGAAACTCGGCGTGCCCTTCAAGGAATGCTCGCTCACACGCTATGACATTTTCACCGCGGATGAGTGCTTCCTCACCGGAACCGCTGCGGAGGTCATCCCCGTCGTCGCTCTCGACCGCCGCATCATCGGCACCGGCAAGCCCGGCCCCTTCACCGCTCGCTTCCTCGAAGCCTTCCACCACCTCGCCATGAGCACTGGCACTCCCTTTGCTTAAAAGGCTCCTCCCACAATCATGAAGTGCGATTTCTGTGATAACAAGGCAACCGTCTTCCTGACGCAGCTCGTAGAAGGGCAGATGAAAAAAGTCTGCCTTTGCGACGGCTGCGCCAAGGAACGCGGCGTGACTGACCCAACCGGATTCTCACTTGCTGATCTCTTGCTTGGCGGACTGCCCGGCGGCCCCGGAACTCTCGCGCCCACCAACGCCAGCGGAACCTCAGGACATGGAAAATTCTGCCCTGCCTGCTCTTTCACTGCCGATGACCTCCGCCGCGTCCGCCGTTTCGGTTGCAGCGAATGCTACTCAACCTTTGCCGACGAGGTCAGCCAACTGGTCCGCGGCATGCACAAAGGCCC
>JBILPN010000221.1:0-6192 GCA_044373865.1 Luteolibacter sp.
GTGAGGATGCTGAGCAGTATTTCCTGTCGCAGCGCTGGGATGCCGTCACGGTGGATGGCCACGATTTGGGGGCCATTGCCGCGGCGCTTGCCAAGGCGAAGTCCGACAAAAATGGACGTCCGAAGGTGATCATTGCCAAGACGGTGATTGGCAAAGGGATTCCCGAAGTGGCGGGGACGGCCAAGGGGCATGGCGAGGGTGGAGCTAAATTTATTGAAGGCGCGCGTGCCGGCTTGGGCCTGCCTGCGGATGAGCATTTCTATGTTTCTGCTGGCACGCAGGAGTATTTCGCCGCCAAAAAGGCAGCGGCCAAGCTCGATTTCGAAGCCTGGCAGAAGACTTATGATGCGTGGGCGGCGGCGAATCCTGAGCTCGCGGCGGAGCTCACTGGCGGCCTTGCGCATGCAGTGCCAGCGGACCTGAGCGATTTGATTCCTGCATTTGCCGCAGATTACAAAGATGCGACTCGCTCCGCAGGTGCGACCGTTATCAACGCGCTGGCCAAGGCCGTGCCCCAGTTCTTGACGGGAAGCGCCGATTTGTTTGGTTCGACCAAAAATTACATCAAGGACGGTGGCGATTATTCTGCGGCGAACCCGCTGGGTCGGAACCTCTGGTTCGGCATTCGCGAGCATGCGATGGGAGCGATTTGCAATGGAATTGCGTATGATGGCTTGTTCCGTGCGAGTGGCGCGACGTTCTTGGTTTTCGCGGACTACCTGCGTGGCGCGATTCGTTTGGCGGCGTTGGCGCACTTGCCAGTGAGCTACATTTTCACTCACGATTCCGTGGGAGTTGGTGAGGACGGCCCGACGCACCAACCGGTGGAAACGGTCAGTGGCTTGCGCGTGATTCCGAATTTGGACGTGATTCGGCCGGGCGATGCCGAGGAAACTGCGGGTGCATTCCTTGCGGCGGCGACGCGCACGGATGGTCCGACGGCCTTGATTTTGACGCGTCAGGCGATTCCGCTGATGAATGAATTGTCCGTGGAAGTCCGGCGTGACGGCGTGTTGCGCGGCGCTTACATCGCGCGGCGTGAGACGGCGGAGTTGACCACCATTTTGTTGGCTTGCGGTTCGGAGCTGCAACACGCGATGGCGGCGGCGGAAGAGTTGGGCGCGGGAGTGCGCGTGGTTTCCATGCCATGCTTCGAGCGCTTTGAGCGGCAGACGGCGGAATACCGTGAAAGCGTGTTGCCGAAGGCCTGCACCAAGCGGATTTCCATCGAGGCTGGCGTGACCGATCTGTGGTGGAAATATGTTGGAACCGAGGGCAAGGCGCTCGGAATCGACCGTTTCGGAATCAGCGCGCCGGGAGATGTGGTGATGCGTGAGCTTGGGATGACCAAGGAGCACGTCGTCGCAGCGGCTCGTTGATGGTAAGTTGTTTGAATGAAATTTCGCGAAAGGGTCCGGCCATTAGGCCGGGCCCTTTTTGCTGGGGTTCCGCTTGAGTTCGGCAGCGAGAGTTTTGGAAATTTCCGTGAGCCGTGCGATCCGGGCGGGATCGGTGGGAGCGGGGTCGAAGCGGAGGCTTTGGTGAATGGCGATGGCTTCATCCAGGGTGGCTGGGTCCGCGATGGAGTCCCGCAAGTTTGCGATCCAGCGGGCGAAGGGCATTCCGGGGGGGCGGATGCCGAGGCGGGCTTTTGCACGTGCCTCCAAACCGTGGAGGGGGGTGCGGATCGCTGGGCCGAAGTGCGCCGGGCGGTCGGGGTTTTCAGTGAGGCGGCGTTTGGATTTCCAGAGTCGGTTGAGGATGAATGCGGCGATGGCGAGGGTGATGGCGATCATCACGGCCGAGGCGGCGTTGCGGTTGGCTGGGCGGTTTCTCCAGAGGAAGAAGTCCTCGCGGATGCGCTGCACCGCATCGATGAACGCTTGTTTCTTGCTGGTTCCTGCGGTGGCGGCCTCCCAGCTTGCCGGGGTGGTGTCGAAGTCGAGCCAGCGGTTTTTCTTCGAGTCCCAGACGCGAGTCCACGCGTGGCCGTGTGTGCCGCGGATGATGTATTCGCGGTGTTTTGCGTCGCGCTCGATGGCCGCGTAGCCGGTGGTGTAGCGTGCGGGGATGCCGGCTTGGCGGAGCAGCAGGGTCGTCGCCGAGGCGAAATACTCGCAGTGGCCGACGCGAGATTTTGTTAGGAATTGAGTGAGCGCGGTGGGGTTGGTGGAAACGTAGGTCGAGCTGCGGATGTGCAAATTGCGCGAGTAGCGGAAATTTCGTGAAAACCAGGTGCGGATGGCTGCGAGTTTTTGTTCGAGGGTGGGCAAGTCCTTGATTTTGAGCTCGCGGAGCACGTTTTCGAGTGCCTCGCGTTCTTGGTGCGGGACTTTGATGTCCGAGTTTTTGAGTGGTGGGCCGTCGGTGTTGAGGGCTTTGCGCCAGAGGATGCTGCCTTCGATCACGGATTCCTTGGGGAAGACGCGGACGGTGCCGAAAGAATTGCGTTCGATGCCGTCCAGCTCGAAGTCCCGGAGGCTGGCGGCCTCACCTGGGAGTGGAAGTGGCGTTTCTGCGGCGGCGGCACCGCGGATTTGGAACTGGGGGAGCGCGCGATCGACCGCTGCGAGTTGGTCCTTCTCCGCGGCGTCTTGGGCGAGAATATAAAATGGGGTTCCATCGGCGAGACGCGTATCCAAGTCGTTGAATTTCATCATCCGAGAAGTTTGGTTGACCCAGGTTCCGACACGGTAGGAATTGTAGCATCCAACCCTCAGCAGGCGTGGGGGAGGGAGCGTATTTTCCGGGCGCAAGCGCCAGAGGATGGTGGGCGATTGAATGACGGTGCCGGGGCGGCCGATCATGGTTGTGGAGCTGTTCGGATCGAACTGCGAGCGCATTCCCCCACGATTTCCGAACCAATCTTCGATGGCCTCCAAGCCAAGTTGTCCGGCGACAGCGATCATGCCGGCGATGCTGAGCGCGATGACGAGTGCGAGAGGGCGGCTGCGGCTGGAGGAAAGGAGCATCCAGCCTGAGAGGACGATGATTCCGGGGAGAAATAAATTTGATGAAGCGCGATTGCCCAAGGTTGCCGCGACGAGGGTCATTACGAAGTAGGCGTTGCCAAAATTGATGCGGATTGCGGTTTCGGTGAGTCCGAGGCGGAGATTTCTGCGGCGGCGTTGTTTGGCGAGGAACGAAAACGTGTTGAGCGGCATGGATGCCGCCATGCCATAAGACTGAGTGAATTGCATGGGCAGCAGCAACGGCGGCAGCCACGTGAGCAGGTTGGGTAGGGCGATGAAGGGGTCGCCATCCATGTAGATCAAGGCGGCGGCGATGAAGATGATGACGACATTGAATTGCCAGGTGCGGCTGGTGGCTTCCTCGGTGAATTCCCAGCGAAATTTCGTCCAGTGAGCGGCCTCCACGACGAGCGCCAAGATCAGGCCCATGAGCGGGCGTCCGCTCATGAAGCCCCAGAAGATGAGGGCCGAGCCGAGGAGAAAGCGGGGTGGTGGATGGACCTGAGTGATGGCGTGCGCGGCGTTTTGGGGTTTAGGCGGAGAGGGCTCTTGGCAGGGCAAGGAGATCGCGGGCGATGTTGCCGGATTCCAGCCAGTGGCCGGGGCATTCTGCGGGTGCGGGAGATTTTCCGATGATGAGAGGCACGCAGAGGATGCCGGCGTGTTGCAATTTGCGAAGGAATGCGGCGCGCGCCTCGTCCCAACCGTTGAAAATGACGAGACACGAGCTGAGGTCCGCTTGGTGGAGGAGCACCAATTTTGCGAGGTCATCGTATTTTTCAAGGCGTTCCGGTGAGACTGCCGCCAAGACTTCCAGCAGCTTTTCCGCGCGTTCTAGGCCGCGTCCGGCGGTGACGATGTGCGCTTGGTTCTTGATGAACATGAGGTCCAGCAGGGATTCGTTGCTGTCGAGAGTGGCGGCAAATGAGGCGGCCACGGAGATGGTTTCCTCGAAGGCTTCGTCGTTTTGCTCGCAAGACAAAGTGTCAACGATCAGGCCGTAGCGCGGGTAGAATGTGTCTTCGAGTTCCTTAACGATCGGGCGGCCGGTGCGTGCCCAGCTTTTCCAGTGGATTTGCCGGAGAGAGTCGCCGGGGCGGTAGTCGCGCAGGCCCATGAACTCGCCGGTGCTGCCATGGGCGTTCGAGTTGGCCTCGCCAGACATTCTGAAGGCTGCGCCGCCGGGGAGTTCGATGGGTGGCAGGCGGAAGCGCTTGGGCAAGACGGTGAGCGTGGCGGCGGGAGCGCGGACTTTGCGGCAGCGCTGGAAAAGTCCGAAGGGGTCAGGAAGCAGGACGCGCAGATCGTCAAAGCGGATGACTCCACGGCGGAGAGGGGTGATTTCAAGGGGGATTCTGGCGCTTTGACCGACGGCCAAGTCGAGGTCCTCAGAGGCGATTCCGCCGGTGAAAAGCCGGTTTCCACGGAGCAGCCATTGCCACCGGAAATAGGCGAAGCGTCGGTCAAACTGATTTCTCTCCTCCTCGCCCGGTTCGCGGAGTGTGGTGAAATCTTGGTGGGTCGGGCGTGGGTCGGGCGCGGTGTCGGCAAGCCATGCGCGGGCGAGACGTTTTTTCCCATGGTGCCAGATGTGGATGTGGTAGCGCAGCGGCTCGCCGGCGGTGGCGAAGCGTGGCAGTTCGCGCCTTGCCTCGGCGCGGGCTTGGCGACACATCGCCCATGGGATGCCGATGACGAGCATGCCGAGACTGAGCGAGAAAAGTTGATAAACCGAGCTGCGGTCGTGGCCGACCCCAAGGCAGGTGGCAAGGACGAGCACGAGCGCCAGGGCGATTCCGGGAGGACGGACGCGGCGAGCGATGAAGTGGTGGATTCCAGCGGCGAGGAAATACGTGCGATGCAGCGCTTTATCAAATTTCCGCTGGCCAGTCCCGGTGAGGACGTGGCGAGCCGGGATGTCTGGCGCGTTCATCAGCAGGGACTTGGCTTAGGCTGGCACGGGCGTTTGATCGATCAGGTCGGCAACGATTTGGCGTGCATTGATCCCGGAGTATTTGGCTTCTGGGGCGAGAACCATGCGGTGGGCGATGACGTCAGCGGCGATGGATTGGATGATTTCCGGCGAGACGAAATCCTGGCCTTCGAACAGCGCGAGAGCTTGGGAAACCTTCATGAGCGCGAGAGAGGCGCGAGGGCTGGCCGCGAGTTGCACGGCTGAGTGGCCGCGGGTTGCGCCGACTAGGGCGACCACGTAATGGCGGAGTTCCTCGCTGAAGCGCACCCGTTTGGCGGCGGCCATCAGTTCGAGAATTTCCTCGCGAGACGTGACGGCGCTGAGGCGGTCCACCGGGTGATTTTCCGATTGATCCGCCAAAATGGAAGCCTCCTCGGCGGGGCTGACGTAGCCGAGAGAGCATTGCATGGCGAAGCGGTCCATCTGCGCTTCTGGCAGCGGATACGTGCCGCGGAACTCGACTGGGTTTTGCGTGGCGATGACGAAGAACAGGCCATCCAAGTCGTGTCGTTGGCCCTCGATGGTTGCTTGGCGTTCGCCCATGGCCTCGAGCAGAGCGCTTTGGGTGCGGGGCGAGGCGCGGTTGATTTCATCCGCAAGCAAGATGTCGGTGAAGACGGGGCCGGGATGAAATTTAAACTCATGCGTGCGCGGGTCCAAGACCGAGATCCCGAGGATGTCCGAAGGCAGCAAATCCGGAGTGAATTGCACGCGTTTGAACTGTGCGCCGTGGATTGCCTTGGCGAGCGCCTTGGCCATCGTGGTTTTGCCCGTTCCGGGGAAATCTTCCAGCAAGACATGGCCGCCGGAAATCATGCATGCCAAGACGCGGCGGACCACCTCCGACTGGCCGCGCACGACCGAACCAATGGCATTTTCAAGACGGGTGGCGGCATCGGGGATACTCATGGGTTATGCTGGGATTTCAACCTGCGGGCGCGGTGGCGTCGAGGTTTTCCCGAGGGAAAATCGCCACCGGCGGTGCAGCAAGTTTCTTGGCCTAAAGCCCCTGCGCGAGCTCGCGGATGAGCTTGGGGCCTTGGTAGATAAACGAGGTGTAAACTTGCACCAGGCTGGCTCCAGCGCGGAGTTTTTCCTGGGCGTCGGCGAGCGAGGAAATTCCGCCCACGCCGATGATTGGGATGCGTTGGCCGAGGTGGCTGGCAAATGTGGCGAGGCAGGCGGTGCTTTTTTCCCAAACCGGGCGGCCGGACAGGCCGCCGGCCTCGTGAGCGCGCGGGTGGC
>JBILPN010000222.1:0-6188 GCA_044373865.1 Luteolibacter sp.
AGGGAGTGCCTTTCCGATTGGCGAAAAGCCGGCAAGGTGCCCGCAGCGCGTCGGAGATTGCAGGCCACAGTTCCTCGTAGCGGTCAAAGAACTCCTCCGCCGACAGCTTGGCGTGGGCGTAGCCGCTTCCATCGACCTTGTCGGCAAACTGAACCGGTGAGGCCTGCTTGGCGATCTCGGGATGGTCCGCCGGCAGGAGGAAGCAGAATCGTGGAACGCCGGAGCGGTTCTCATACCACAACGCAGCCCACATCCCGATGTTGATTACCAACTGGGGAATCGCCCGGCTGGTGGAGCCGAAAGTAAAGGCGAGGATGTTCCCAAAATCGGGAACCTCGTCGCCAATGACCTCAAGCGCCGCTGCAAAAACATCGAGAACCGCGTCTGCCTCATTCGGCGGAAACATCCGGTTGAAGGGTGGAGCGAATCCATTGTGATTATCTTTTTTCGTCGTTCCCTTTCCATCCGATATATCCATGTATCCATCCTTCCAGAGAGCACGCATCTCATCCCAGTAGCAAAAGCGGGTAACCGTTCGTGCTGAAGTCGCTAAACCGAAACCGCAGGCCCGCAGGCCATCAAGAAGGATCGAATTGGAATTTACAACGCGTTGCCCCATGGAGGTTGTCGACCAGTCGAACGGCAGACTAAGGAACTCACACAATGCTCGCCGGTCCTTGAGTGAAATGACGCTGAGATTTTTCACTGGATCATAGGCGGCGAGAAAAGAGCAGATGACGTTGCCACTCGGCCCGGTGAGGCTGTTTTTCCGCGATTTGTTTTCCTCGTAAAGTTGATCAATCAGATCCGCTTTCTTGTCAGGGGATGCTTCGTCCAGGATCCTGTGAACCAATTCACCAAGTTGCTTGTTCGTGCGGAATTCATTGAACATCTTGCGCCAGACGCCTTGCGGCACCATCGCCTTGGCTACCGCTTCGGTTTCGTTGGTGTTTCCCTTGCCATTTCTATCAAGAACTTGAATGACGGCATCACACTCTTCGTCGGACAACCCATCGGTCCCGGGGGCCATCACGCGAGTCGTCCAGAAATTTCGGAATGCCGTGCTTTGATGCTGCCAAACGGCATCCTTTGCTTCGGCGTCGTAATGCGCGAGAAAATCGACGGCTAATTCAGTTACTGATTTATGAGACATGTTAAGGTTTGTGTTTGAGGTTGTAATTCACGCTTCCGCAGCTAGTTTGTGCCTCGCGATGAACTCGGCGGCGTAGTGCATGTCCACGCGCTGCCACATGCTGTCCGATGCCGTATCGGCCGCCATCAGTTTACTAAAATGCGCCGCGTAGGCGTGGTAAGTGGACAGAGGCAGGCTGATTTCCTGACCGCCGTCATCCGTAAGCAAGTAAAAGAAGATCGTTCCGACGTCATCGGAAGTGGTGTCGAGTCGCTGGAAAAACAATTCGCCCTGGGCGAGTTCCCGGGTCTGGCTACGGAGCAGGAGTTTGAAAATTTCCACCACGCGGTCATCCATCTCCGCGTCTGCGATATGAATTTTTTCTATCAGTTCATTACGGCTGCGGACATAACGGAAGGCGTAGCTCTCGCGCATGACGCCCATCAGGCCACCGAGGATGCCATCGGGAAGCTCCTCCGGAGTATTGCCCTCATCAAGATAGTGGATCATCAGCTTCCGGTCCATGTCGTGATAGAGCAGCGGATAGGACACTTCAGTCTGGGCGGAGCAGGTCTCGCAGGTGAAGCGGTGGAGTTCACCACTCAGCAGGCGTGGCTTTTCATCCGGGTCCAAGGATACATTGAGCGAGGGCCAAGTGGGGAAATCCTGCGAATGTCCGCACTGTGGGCAGGTGACGGCGGTGGTTTGGCGCATGCTCATGGGGTGAATGTCATTGGTGTTATGTTCAAAGGCCAAGTTCACCGTTCTTGTGGGCGATTTCCGTTTCAAACTCTGCTTCGTGCTTGGAGCGCAAGTCCTTGAGCGGTCGCCAGACTTTGCCGTCTTCGTAATACACGCTGAGGAATACGTTGCCTCCGTTCGAGCGGCGGAGGGTTTCGTAGTGGCGAGAGGCGAGGGTGAAGGCGTGATTGACCGAGCGGGCTTCGAGATTGTTGATCGTCGGCAGAATGCAGGGGCAGTCGTTCAGGTGCGCGGATTTTCCGAAAACGAGGGTGAGGTCGAGGTTCTCTTTCAGTTGGATCGGGGCGAACGCGATTGGATAGCCCAGCAGTGGGTCGATCTTGAGGTCATCAATCAGACCTTTTGTGCTTTCGCAGCAGTCCCTGGAGAGTCGGGCCATCAGGATGGTGTCCTTCAGTAGGATGGGGATGGTTTTGTGAACCTCCATGCGTGCGACATCTGCCGGGTCCTCGAAGTAGTGGGATTCGATGACAAGGTCGGCAATGGCACCAACTTTGATCTTCGGTAGTGCCCCGCCATGGAACAGTTGGAAATTTCCGTCTCTCAAGCGAACGGGAATTCGAAGAGTTTTCTTGTAGCGATCGGGGTCTGGGATCATGGCTTTGAATTGATCAAGACGGTTGGCTACCCGGTAGCAGCCCTACATGCCTGAATTCTTCGGCGACTTTTTCACGACGGACGGAATTTGTCTCGAAGCTCTTCAATCCGACATACTCTCCCGACTCATTTGAGTCGAAGGTGTCGAGGAAGAACGTGGACATCAAATGACACTCCGGGCATTCGAGGTAATGCAGGAGCGGTCGGAAAAGGTGGAGCTGCCCTTGGCGATCCATGAGATAGAGACTCTGTGATTCGAGGTCTGCTCGGTCAGCTTGATCTTCACGACGCTGAGCTAAAGTATTGTCGCCAGTCAGGTCGAGGAAATGGTAGCGGTTGATTTTACGGATCGAATCGAAACGCGTCTCGGTGATGAATAAAAATCGATAGTCCGTCAGAAACTCTGTCGCTCGGTAAACTTGTTCAAGAGCTTCCTCTGCTTCTTTGAGTAGAGTCGCAGGAACGTTCGTGGTGGAGATCCTTCCGTGGCAATCGTCGTCACGCCAGGTCTTCAGCTTGGTGATGGCGGAGGACCAGGCTTTGTCTGCATGGACATCCGCAACTTCGGTGAAGGGCATGATTCCTTTTTGGGGCCGGAAGGCTTTTCCGTTCAACTCCTGAAGGATGGCCAGCCAGTCGCCGAAATTGGTTCCGCTCTTTCGGCTGGAGAGACGTTTTGCGATTTCATCCACTGATTTAAGTGGTTGGTTGACGGATCGACTGATGAGAATCGCCACCAGAGCGAGGAAGCAGGTGTGGTTCTCTGCTGCCTGTAAGACTGCATCGAGTCGATGGTAGCGGTCGTTTCCTGCGACTTGGAGCTTGCGCCATGCGTAGGCCAGCGGATGGGGAAACTGGGTGCGGATGCGGTAATCCAATTCTTCCACTTGTTCGCCCGCTCTGTGACGTTGTCTGGCAAGTCTGCCAGCACCCAGCAATCGTTTTCGAGATCCGGCCGCGGTTGCCTCTTCGATGATCGCGTTAGATTCCTGGTCGATTGCCTCGATCCATGATACGAATGCATCTCTAGCCTCATTCAGTCCTTGAATCGAAGACGCAAGCTCATCATCCGCCAGCGGCACCGGAAATTCTGCAAGGACGCGTGGCATAATTCTCACGACGCCGTGCAACTGGGAAAATGTCTGTTTGGCGTTGGCCAACCGATAGCCAATCGGAGATCGGAGAAAGCTCAGGAGCACTTGCCGCTGAGGCGGCGTAAGCGCCGGGCTTGGGCGCACAATAATCACATTTGGATTAGCTGTAATTGCGCGGCCATCACCTTCGAAAACGCCTATCATCAGTCGTCCGTTTGCCGATGAGAACTCCCGCACACAGAAGTCCCCATCCTGAAGATAGCTTCTGACCACGGCTGGCCTTGGATGTGGCCGAATGTCGGAAAGATCGACACGACCATCTGCGGTAATGTCACGCGCTCCAATCGTTAAGAATCCAGCTGGTTCAGTTCCCACACGCCCGGGAGGAACGATGCGAACTCCGCAAAAAACTTCAGCAACAGAGGACAGCGGCACCTTCTCCCCCAATACCGCCACCTCTTGCCGCAGCTTCTCGGTTTCCTCAGAGTAGTAATCGTAGCTACAAGGATACCCTTCATCGAGTGCCCCCTGATACACGTAGCCGTAGCGTGTCTTCCCTGCCGGTTGGCGAAGTAGCTGACCCAGATCTTTGGCGATTCTTTCAGGCCCTTCTGCGACGGCGGCATCTGTGATCTTGAAGAAGCGGATTGGGCCGGGACCGGGACGAAAAACAAGCGTCGAGAATGGAATTCCGGGGTGAATGTTCATCTCGATTGATTCCGGAACTCCGGGGTGATCGTGCTCAATGATGGTGGTGCTGTGATTCGGAAAAAACTCCTGTCGCCAGTCGGCTGAGTGCATGGATGAAGTCAGGTGCCTTGGCACGAGCAATACAACACACTCGACCTTTGGCGGGGGTATCGTTTCGAGTTGCGCTTTCGGTCCAAACAGCAGGTCTTCTTGCAAATTATTTCTTTGACGACGCTCATTAGGAGTGGGTCTTGGTCCATGGAGCAAAGTTTCGGCGAGAATTTCCGCCAACTCACAGTGTCCGAAGCGATCCCTCCAATCTCTGGAATACGAATATCTGGAAACTAGGGGCGCAAATACGAAGACACAGCTGGCGTGGGCTTCCGAAACAACTCTAAATACAGTGTCAGGAAATTCCTCGATGCCTTCAATCGCTTTCGCCGACGTTTCGGGAGGCAACAATTTAGAGGGAAGTTCATAGGCATCGGCATGGCCTGGCTCTCCGGGTTGTGGGTTTTGGAAGGCTCCACTCACAGCGATGGAGACGGGTATTGAACCGCCGCTGGCTGACTTGAAGATAGCGTTTAGAAGACTGGGATAGTAGTTCATGACGGTTCCTTTCCTAAAAATGCGAGCGCTGGTGTTTCAGTAGCTACATCGATGCGGCAGACAAGGTTACCTTGGAGATCAAAGCAGTGAACCTCGCCGTTGTGGCTGGATTCGTAATCCTTTGGGCATCCCTCGGCATCTGCCTTTTCGTGATAGAGTTTGCGGACATAGGAGAGCAGGCCCTTGTAAAGGCGAATGCGCATGATCACCACTTCGGGACTGTCGCAAGTGAGGCAGATGGCGCGGTGACGGGATCCGTTCGAGTTCTCGACACCGTAGGCGGCGACATGAACCAAGTCACTATCGAGGTAGTCCTTCGAATTTTTGAGACGCAGTAACCTCTGGGCATCTTCCATGCACGCTCTTTGGTCGGCTGCGACCCCTCGCCCCATTAGGGTGTTTCGCGTTGGATGCCACATTTGGTAAGCCAAGCGGAATTTGCTGAGATTTCGAATCCTTGGATCAGCACCGAAGAAGGCTCCCCCGACGAGGTCACTCCAGTAGTGGCTGCGATGACGAGGCGGGACTTCGAGCTTGTGGACCGCATCAAAACACAAGGCGAAACGTAGCCATCCAGAGACGTCGCTATTGTCAAAGATGCCTCTCATAGCATTATCCCAAACATCAGCCATTAGCGGGGAGACATAGCCACGCTGCTTTGTGGAAAGCGCCTCAAGATTCTCTCGATCGAGTGCTTGGACGGATGCATAGCGCTTTTCGTAGTGGTGGTAAGCCGGGGTAATGAAATCTGCTTCGCTCGCCGATGTGGGATCGAAAGGCTCGGGCTTTGGCAGAGACTGCGGATTCAATCCAATCCATTCCATAAATGAGAATGCTGTGCGCCAGGGGCGGAATGGCAACTTGATCGACACTCGCAAGTCCGACTTCAGATCCGCCATGTGATGATTGAAATCGCCTTTGACGAGCGCGTTAAAAAAGTTGGCGTCGAAGAACACGATCCTCGGCGCTTCTTCGAATTGGACAGCAGCCGGATTCATAACATCTCATCCTCCTTTTTCGCACGCTGAGGTTTGGCTGTTTTGGTGGCTTTCACCGGGACCTTCGCGGCTTCTTCGGCGGCGCGGTGGTGGTTGAGTTTTAGGAGACGGGTGAGGAGATCTTTGCGGGCTTGGGGGGTGATGGTGTAGCGGGTGCGGTCGTTTTCGGGGAGGGTTTCTACGTCGTGGAAATCGTGCCCGAGCACGATTTCCACCAAGGATGAAGGTTGAAGTATGGAGGATGAAGGTTGAAATGAAGACGCTGCGCGCTGGGCGTTTTCGTTTTCGATAGCAATTCTCCAACCG
>JBILPN010000223.1:0-6177 GCA_044373865.1 Luteolibacter sp.
CTCAGTCGTCACGCCTCGCACCATGCAGCGTGTGCCGCTGCAACCAGCTCCCACCGCGGTTTGGTCGATGTGATGCGTGCGCTGCGCCGCTCAATTGCACTGAATCACCGCCTCGCTGGGAACGCGTAATTTTGCTCTGCCTCAACGGATCGGTTGAAGCCGTCATGGAGTCGTGAGTCTCGTTTCCTCAGGGAAATTCATTCACTCGTCATCGATCTGCAGGCGCTTCGGGTGTTTGAGCGGGATTCCCTCCTCGACGTTTCCGAGGTCTAGGCTATCAAGGACATTGGTGCGTCGTCGGATGGTCCCAGGCTCGGCGCTGTTTGCGGCGAAGCTGGGTAGCTCAAGGTGGTAGGGGTCATCGCCCAAAAGCACGGGTTTGGTGGGACGCACCGGCACGGCATCCAGCGCGGGCAGGTTTAAAATTCCCATTTCCGGCATCGTGCCGTCGGCAATTCCGCCCGAGTGGATCGAGCAATAGGGGAGGCTTTCAGTTCCTTTGCGGAAAAACTCGCTCACCGCTGTCGAGCGTGAGCGGACGGTGCCGGCTTGTAAGTCCTCGATGTGTTGTTGGCAAAATTGCGTGGCTCGCTGGCCAGATGTCGCGCAAACTGGGATCTCGGCCACTGTTGCTGGCGCTTCGAGCAAATCCCCGCCGAAGGATGGCGCGGCGGCATTCATTGCCGCCTGCCAGACAGGCATCGCCAAATCCCGGCTGAAGGCTCCCGGATAGACAGCGGCTCCTTTGCTCATCAGAAATCCGGTCCAAACGCCACAAGTGATGCGCTGATTGTAGCCAAGAAACCATGAATCCGTGAAGTCATGAGTGGAGCCGGTTTTGCCGGCACCAGAGAAAGGTTTTTCCAGCATGCCATCCAGCACTCCCTTTGCACTGCCGCGCTCCAGCGAGCCAGCCATCATGCTGTGGACCTGCCAAGCTGCTGCGCTCTCAAGGACGAGTTTTGGCAGGTGAGCCTGCCGCTTGCGCCGGTGCACCACCCGGCCTTTGGCATTTTCAATGCGGTCCAAATAGATGAAATCTGAAGGGGCTGACATGCCGCCTAAGGGGAAAACTGACATCGCGCGCACCGCTTGTTTCATGCCGACTTCCTCGAAGCCAACTGCCAAGCGAGGCAGCAATTCCGCATCTTTCAGGGGCAGGCCAAAGGCGACGCTCGTGTCCACGACTCGTTGCAAACCTGTGAGTCCTGCAAACCGAACCGTCGCCGCGATTTTTGAGTTTTCCAAGGCTTTGCGAGCTGTGATTTTCCCCTCATACACGGGCGAGGCCACCTCCATGCCCCACTCGCCAAGAATGCCCTCGCGGCCGCCCACCATCACTGCGCGGTTGTCCATCGGTTCATCTTCGACCAAGGTGACCGGCGACTGGGCACCGCTTAGCCCGGCGGCGTAAATGAAGGGGAAAAATGCTGTGCCCAGTGGGCGTTTTCCTTGCTCGATGAAGTCGTAGGGCACTTGCGCATAGTCTCGACCTCCCACGTGCGCCAAAACTTCACCGGTCTCGTGGTTGAGCATCAGAACGGCACCTTGCAAATACTCTGCAACCTTGCTGCCACCTTTTTGGAAATCTTGGTATTTTTGGTGGCGATACCCTGGCCGCGCTTCGGCGGCGGTTAAGGTCTCTCGCAATTTCGACTGCGCCGCGGCTTGTGCCTCCGCTAGAATGGTGGTGTGAATTTTGAATTTCCCGGATGCCAGCGCATCCTCGCCTAAAGCCTTGCCAACGGCTTCGGCGATCCGCTCGTAGAGGTGTGAGGTGCCGCGCCGCAAGGGTTGTGGATTGAGCTGCAATGGGGTCGCTCGAAATCTTGCCAAGTCGGATGCGGAAATCATCCGTTCTTCATGCATTCGGCCCAATACGTAATTTCGGCCGGATAAGTTCTGCTCTAACGAGTTGAGGGGTGACCGGGCGCTTGGATTTTTGATCAAGGTGACCAAGGAGGCGCATTCGGGTGTTGTCAGGTCCATGGGCTCTTTGCCAAAATATCCCAAGGTCGCGGAACGGATTCCATAAAAACCGCTGCCAAAGTAAATCCGGTTTAGATAGAATTCTAAAATCTCTTTCTTGCTGTAGCGGTCCTCGATGCGCCGCGCTAAAAATGCCTCAACCAACTTACGCTGAATGGTGGTTTCCTCTCGCTGCACCGCCTCTTGTTTTAGGTCGTAGGCATTCCGCGCCAATTGCTGCGTGATCGTGCTGGCGCCTTGGCTACCTCCCTGCGCATTCAAAATCATGGCGCGGACGACGCCGATGTAGTCCACTCCATGGTGGGTCAGAAATCGTGAATCTTCACCTGCCCGCAGCGCTTTGATGAAAATTTCCGGGACTTTCGAAATCGGAATCACGCTTCGGTTCTGAACGAAAATTCGTCCAATTTCCTTGCCATTGCGGTCGAGGATGATGCTTGGTTCCTCCAAATCATTGATGCGGTCCAAGTCGTAAGTCGCGGCTCGCTCGCGATACACCTGCGTGTAGCCCTCCAAGAAAATCCAGCCTGCACCGCCTGCCAAGGCCCCAAGCAAGAACAGCCCAAGCCAAAAGCCTTTGCGCTTGAAGAACCAAGACTTGCTGCTCTTCTTTCGGTTTATTTTTCTTTGACTAGCCATGCCGAATTCAAATCCATCACCGCCCTCTCAGGCGGACCAAGGCCCAGCAGGCTATCGCATTCACGAGGCTCCCGCAACCCCTTCGTTGGGAGCGATTTTGCGTGCGGAAATTTCCCGGAATGGCCCGCAATCGTTCGCCGCTTTTATGGCGACCGCTCTCTACCACCCGGATTTGGGTTATTATGCGCGGGGAGGGCACCAAGTCGGGCGCGGCGGCGATTTTTTCACCAGTGTCAGCGTTGGTCCGCTGTTTGGGGAACTTCTCGCCAGACGCTTCCTGCAGGAATGGGTGCAGTTGGGGCGGCCTTCTCGCTGGCGGATCATCGAATCCGGTGCGCATGACGGCACGCTTGCAAGGGATGTCCTCGGCGCTCTCTCCAAGCTTGCCCCCGAGGCTTTCGTGGCGCTGGAATATGTCATCCCTGAACCGCTTCCGCGTCTTCAAGATGCTCAAAGTCAGAATCTTGAGTGTTTTAAAAATTCGCTGAATTGGGTCGGCCAACTGAGCGAGCTTTGGGGGGACCCGCTGCCGGGCATTGCTTTTGGCAATGAATTGCTTGATGCGCTGCCTTTCCACGTCATCGAGTGGAAGGGCGCTGCATGGCAGGAATGTTGGGTCGAAAACCACCCGGAAACGGGCTTTCAGTGGGCTGTGCCCCGTGAAATCACGGACGCGGCGCTGGCGCGAGCGACTTCGCGGCTTGGTCGAGACTTTCCGGAAGGCTATCGAACGGAGCTTCGGACGAATTTCGGGGAGTTTCTCGCTCCGCTGCTTCGTTGTCTGAGTTCCGGGCTATTGATTTGGCCAGATTATGGGTTTGCCCGGCCGGAGTATTATCACGTCGCTCGCCGCACGGGCACATTGCGGACTTTTTCAAAACACCGCGCGGCCGAGGATCCGCTCGTGCGACCCGGGGAAATCGATATCACCGCGCATGTCGATTTCACAGCCGTTGCAGAGGCCGCGATGCAGCTCGGATGCGTGCCGGGGATTTTCAAAAATCAAGGAGCGTGGCTTACGGAAATCGCGAGAGAGTGGCTGCTCAGTCTGGAAGGGGATTTGCAGCCTGCGCAGATGAAACAGTTCCAAACGCTTTGCCACCCAGCGCACTTGGGCGGGAATTTCCAAGTTTTGGAGTTGCACTGGCAGCAAACCAAGCAAGAACCCGACGCCACCACGCGGCACCGCCTAGCACTCGGAGAAAATGATGACTGGCAAGCATTGTGAGCTTGCCGCAGCCGCTTCACTGGAATTAAGCTCCCCCCGAACGCCGGGGTGGCGGAATTGGTAGACGCGCTTGACTTAGGATCAAGTGGATTCATCTGTGCAGGTTCGAGTCCTGTCCCCGGTATTTTTGCACAACCCTCACAAATCACCCTTCCGGTTGCGGCCGGCCGCGTGCGTGATGGACGCCAGACCTGATTTCAGATAGTTGACCATGGACCCAGCGACCAAACCGACCCCGCCCGAAAACACTTTTGCCAGCGATGATGACTTGGACGAGCCACTCGGCGAGCGTCAGCCGGAGGCGAATGACGCCATTATTTGCGAGGGTGGCTGCCAGTAATGCCTATGAATACCGAGTCTTCTGTTGTTGAACTCGGAGAACATATTCTCGGGGTCTTTTGGTCTCGAAATTCCTGAAGCCATACGCTCGACTTCGGGCGCACTTCGGGTGCGACACAGCGTCTTACGAGCTGCCAATCTCTCAAGCTGACTTGGTCACCATTTCCAACAACAGGCGGGCGAGGCCGAGTTGGACGCTCTTGCTGGAGAGATACTGGGCTGTTAAATTTTCGTGGGCGTCGTGGTTTGCCAGAACGGCCTCCTCGACCGCTTTGGGGAAATCCCCGAGCATCGCCTGTTCCGGCGTGTTGTTGCGGGCTTGCGCCATCGCGCCGGGGTTTTCCTGCACCTTGGAGGCGAGGCTGTTGACGTAGCTGACTACGTCTCCCTCGCTGAGGTTTTCGGTCGAAAACAGGTCGTTGAGACGGGCGATGAGCACGGAAAGCGCTTCGAGCTTCTTGTCGCCGCCGCGCCCGGAGCCGAACTCGGAACCGGGGGTGAGCGTGGGATCGACTTTCGCGTCGTTGAGCATGAGGTCCTGCTCGCGCTGCTTTTGCAGCCGGTAGTGCGTGAGTTCCACATCGAGGTCCAAGGCGTCTTCCTCGGGTCTTTCCTCGCGCAGGAGCGGACCGAGATGGCGGGCGTAGAGGTTGAGCTTTTCGAGCGACTTGTCGTCGTAATCCACGATCTGGGACATGAACTCGTAAAACCGGGTGAAAGTGCCGAGATCCTTTTTGAACACATCCAGCGCATCCTTGCGGCCTTTGGCGTCGCGCTGGTCGGACTCAGCATTGGCGATGAGGACGGGGTCGGCGGATTTCTTCGCCCGCTTGAGGAGTTCCGTCGTTTGCTTGAGGTCCTTCATCGCCTCGACATAGCGCTTGCGCCAGCGGTCGCTCGCCGGTTTGCAAATGCTCGACAGCGCCTGGTCTCCCTTCTTTTTGTTGAAAAACACGGTGGCGAACTGCTCAACCTCGCTCCAATGGTAGATGCCCTCCGCGCCGAGCTTGTCGAAGAGCACGTGGACTTGGTTAGGATCGGAAACATCGGCCAGCGTGGCGGTCTTGTGATACTTGAGAAACGATTCGAGCACCTCTTGCGGATCGTTGACGAAATCGAGGACGAAGGTGCCGGTTTCCTCTTTTCCTGGATAGGTCCGGTTGAGGCGCGAGAGAGTTTGCACACAGTCCACGCCGCTGAGGCGCTTGAGCACATACATCGCGCAGAGCTTCGGCTGGTCGAAGCCGGTCTGGAATTTGTTGGCAACGATCATCACCTGGTAGTCGCCGGTGTCGAAGGCCTTGCGCATGTCCCGGCCATTGAGGGTCGGGTTCATGTTGCGCTCGGTGAGCGGGAAATCGGCGGACTCCGGATCCACGACCTCGCCGGAAAATGCCACCATCGCCTGCAAATCTTTATATCCAAGGCGGGCAATGTATTTGTCGAAGGCCAGCTTGTAGCGCACCGCCTCCACGCGGCTGGAGGTGACGACCATCGCCTTGGCCTGGCCACCGAGCAGACCCTGCACGTGCTTGCGGAAATGCTCGACGATGACCTGCACGCGCTGGCCGACATTGTGCGGATGCAGCTTGATCCAGAGGCCGAGTTCTTTGCTCGCCTTCTTGGCGTCCACCTCCTTGTCCGCCTCCGCTTGCTCTTGGGCGATCCGGTAGGCAGTGCCGTAGGTCGTATAATTCCGCAACACGTCGAGGATGAACTTTTCCTCGATGGCTTGGCGCATCGAGTAAACATGGAAGGCGACGGGTAGATTGTCCTTGGCCGGCGGGAGGCTAGGGGTAGGGCGGCGGCCGAAGAGTTCCAGCGTCCGCGGCTTCGGCGTGGCGGTGAAGGCGAAGTAGCTGATATTTTTCGATCCCCGCCGCGCTTCGAGCGCCAGATCGAGCATGTCCTCCGCGCTCATTTCCTCCTCGGTATCCCGTTTCTCCGCCATGAGCACTTCGCGGAGCTTGCGGGCCGTCGAT
>JBILPN010000224.1:0-6145 GCA_044373865.1 Luteolibacter sp.
CAGTCGCAAAGGAGCAGACTCCAAAACTGCGGAGGACGCGATCAACGAGTTCGGAACTAAAATCGCCGCCACCCAAGTCTTCCAGTTTGGCGGGGACGCCTCCACCGGACTTGGATTTTGCACCGTCAATCTTAAAGCCTAACACACATGCAAAATCTCGAACAAATCCGCGCGGCGGCAGCTCTCCCAGCGGCACTGCATCTCAAACGCTCCGCCATCAGCAAGCTCCCCGGACTCATCCTCAACAATGGTCTGTTGGCCACCTCCGCATTTTGCGATGCAAACAATCGCCCTGACCTGGCTACTGCAATGGAAGCTGTCGCCAGACACCTCGCCGCACGCGGAATCGTTGGAAATCAGGTGAATACGATTCAGTTGATGATCAGGGACCTCTCCGCCCGCGATTCCTTGGCCCTGCAACGCGCCACATCGGAAGCACTGGCGTTTCTCTCCTACCTCAAGCGGTTCGCCACCAACGACTGAAACCCGCTCCTGCCATGGCTATCCAATTACAAAATCACACCCGGCAAGCCCTGGGTAATGGCCTGCTCCCCCACTGTGAATCTCGCTCCCTATTCGCTGCAAGGTTTGCCGATCCTGCCTCCGAAAAAGATGACCGCAAAGCTTGGTTCAAGGCATTTATCACTAGAAGTGCTACGACCGACTTCCCCAAGACGGACTGGCTGCCCGAATGCGCCGAGGTCATTCACGCCAGACTCATGTCGCGCCTGATGGTGGACCTTGCGGGTGGCGTGATGGAGAACGCCAACCTCAACTTGAACCGCTATGGTTTGCCTGTCATTCCCGGTTCCGCTGTCAAAGGCTGCGCCCGCCGCATGGCGCTGCAAGCCCTGCACGATTGGTGCGTCCACCCGGAAACGCCTGATGACCCGACGCTCCCATGCCGCAGCGGTTTCAAGTCACCTACCGAAATGCTTGCCGCCATCGCCCGCATCTTTGGTTGGGTGGAACAGGATTGGTCCGATCGGGCTGATCCGTCCAATCGGTCGGATTTTTTCTGGGCCGCCAACCATGACCCACAAGTTCTCAACGCCGCCAAAGCAGCACTTCCACCCCACAGCGACTTTGCAGGCACCATTGCCTTTCTCCCTGCCGGCCCCAATCGCGATCCTGGCCTGGAACTCGACGTGGTGACACCCCATCACACGGCATATTACGAGCGACGAAACCCCGTTGCCCCAGACACCGAAGACCCGGTGCCGGTGTATTTTCCCGCCGTCAAACCTCAGGAAAAAAATCAACATTTCGCCTTTCCTCTCATTCCGCTTAGCCGTGCCGCAGATGGAGATTTGCAGATCGCAAAAACCTTTCTCTCCCAAGGACTCGAACTGATGGGCCTTGGCGCAAAAGCTCGTGCTGGGTATGGCTGGTTTGAAGTTCTGGCTCCCAAGGCAGTTCCAGTGAATCACGGAGACTACGCCAACGACGTAATTTTCACGAATAGTGTCATCAATCTACTCAATCAGTCCGGCCGATATGACAGTCTCAAACAGGAAGTTAAAAAGCTCGAGAAACCCGAAAATGCAAAGTGGCTGATCAAACTTCGCGAGGCACTGCGGGGCGACGAGATGAAAAAAACCAGAAAAACCCTGCGCGAAAAAGACTGGTTCCCCAACGACTGGCTGGAAAAGCCCCAGCAGTGAAACTCGCCTCCTACCTCAACCTCACCTTTCCATGATTCTCCAAACTTACTCACTCGAAGTCATCACCCCCTGCTTCTGCGGTGGTGCCGAGCCAGACCAACGGGCCGAAATCCGACCCGCCTCCATTCGGGGCCAACTCCGCTGGTGGTTCCGCGTGCTCGGCGGTTTCAAATCGCTTCCACATCAATCCGTCGAAGAGCAAGAAGCCATGATCTTCGGTTCCACTGCCGGTGACGATGGAACGGCTGGAATGCTTACGGTGAGGGTGAAGTGTAATTCAATTTCCAGAGATTACCCCGCACCTGGAATGCAATCACCAGAGGGGTATTTTCTATTTCCGCTGAGAAATAATCCACGTCACCAGATCCCGGCAGGACAGCTTTTTGAACTCCAGTTCCTCTGGAGAGGCGGTCCAAGCCTTGCTGGTGATTTGTCCGCCTTGGCATCCGTATTCGGGAACTTGGGTTCCCTCGGATTTCGGTCCCGCAGGGCGATGGGGGCGCTATTCCTTCGTTCCGGAATGGGACTTGCACTGGCTCTTAATCGTTTCAACAACTCCGCACAAGCGATCCACGTCGCTGAAATCCAAGGCAATTTTCAACCGCAGAATCAAATACCCGCAGAAGCAAGAGCCATCGCTGGATTGGCAAATTGGCTGAAAGATTGGCGCTCTCACGGTAGGACCGTAGATCATGCTTGGGCAACAACCCCAAATCCGCCATATAACTCCGGTTTCACCTATGCCAAAAACGACCATGATATCGGCTACAATATGCCGCAGACTGCCCAATCACCCGCTTTTCGCCCAGCCTTGGGTTTGCCGATCATTCAACGCACCCAACGCGGCGCCAATCAATGGAATCAGCGGCAAAATGCCTCCGGCCGCTTCGCCTCGCCCGTCATCCTCCGCCCCCACAAAGACGCACAAGGCCACTGGCACGCGTTGGTCATTTTCGTGGAAGCAAAGAAATGGCCGCAGGGTCAGCGGGTTTATCTCAATGGCCAACCCCGCGCCGTCTCTCTCGATCTTTACGACGCGATGAAACACGACAAACGTCTCCAGCCATTCCCCTGACCCACCCATTGACAAAGTCCGATTTATGACCAAGTTAGCCACATGGAAACGTCCAATATCGCCACCGCAAAAAACCAGTTCAGTCGGCTGATCCAATTGGTCAAGCAGGGGCAAACCGTCATGATCACTGAGCGCAACAAACCGGTCGCCACCTTGCAACCGATCATCGGCTCGTTGGCGCATGGAGTGGGCGCGCTCTGTGCAAGCGGAGTCTTGTCGCCCCCGCGCAGGAATCTCGATCTCACTGCGTTTCTGTCTGCACCGCGGGTCGCATTGGCTCCGGGAAATTCTCTTTCGCGTGCGGTGTCGGAAGAACGGGAGGAGGGGAGATGATTTTTTGGGACAGCTCAGCCCTCGTCGCCTTACTTGTGGATGAGGAAGATTCAGAACTTCGCCGCCAACAACTCCGCTCAGATTCTGATCTCGCGGTGTGGTGGGGGACTCCAGTCGAGTGTGAATCCGCTCTTCAACGTCGGGTGAGGGATCAATCGATCACCGCCTCCCAAGCAAGGCAAGCACGCGAACGGCTGGCAGACTTGGCCGCCAGTTGTTATGAGGTGGTGCCAACACCTCAGTTGCGCACCTTGTCCCGGCGCTTGCTGCGCACTCACCCGTTGCGTGCAGCGGACTCACTTCAGCTTGCTGCCGCCCTAACCCTATGGGAATCAGGTTTGCACGAACTCTTTTTCGCTTGTTCCGACGCTCGACTCTGTGCCGCCGCTGAGGCGGAGGGTCTGCATTTGATCTGACCCACCCATGCCCACACTCCTTTGCACCCTTGGCGCCTCTTGGGCTGTCGTCCCAGAAGCTTTTCTCTTGGGTAACGGCCCGGATTTCTACCCATCCGTCACCATTCTCACCACCGACAGCGAGAAGACGAGGCAAAGCCTAGCTCTCGCACTGCAATGGTTTCGCAACCAGCATCCGGCAACTCATGTGCGCCCGTTGGCGATCGAGGGACTGTCCGACCTCGCGTGCGCTGCGGATCATGCCCATTTCGAGGAAGCCCTCTACCGTGCCTACTTTTCCATCATCAAACGGAGTGAATCGGTTCACGTCTGTCTGGCGGGTGGATTCAAAACCATGTCTGCTGCCGCTCAGGAGGCTGCCGGATTGCTCGGCTGCGAGTCGTTGTTTCACATCACCGCGCCATTCGGCCTGCACACCGACACTCACGAGGAAATCCTTGCCGCGATCGAGCGGGGCGACATTCGACTCATCGACCTCGGCGCCCGCGTCGGATGGCCGACCATCCGTGAACTTACTGCTGAGGTCCAAGCACTGCCATCAGGGTTTGAACCGTTCCGCATCGAGGACACCCATCTTGCCCATAAAATCCGCTCACGCGTCGAAGCGGCCAGCCGTCTCGCCGCCAGCGAATCCGAACTCGCCACGCTGCCATTTCCACAAATCGCCCGCTGGTCACCCGGCGACCGCGCGGCTCTCGATGAACCACTCGACCCTGTGGCTGACCGCGATTGGCTGCTGTCCCTGCCGAAAGTCGAACTCCACTGCCACCTCGGCGGATTTGCCACTCATGGCGAACTGCTCAGGGAAGTGCGCGCCGCCGCCGCTTGCCCCGAAAGTTTACCGCCACTGTCCGAACCGCCACCCCCGCCGGGATGGCCGCTGCCGGAGACAGCGATTCATCTCACCGACTACATGGATCTCGGCAACGCCAATGGCAGCACTTTACTCAAGGATGCCGGCTGCCTGCAGAAGCAATGCGAACTTCTCCACGCCCATTTTCTCTCCCAAAACATCGCCTATGCCGAAGTGCGCTGTTCCCCTGCCAACTACGCATCGCCCGGCCGCTCGCCGTGGACCGTGCTGCAGGAAATTAAACAAACCTTCGACCGCTGCAATGTGGCTGCAAGCGTCCCGCTTGCAGAAACTGTGGCCACACCCGTCCCGGTTGGAGGCCTTGATTATCCAAGCCCCCGGAAATTCCACCCCTTTGAAGAAGCGGCGGATTACCGGCAAACCTGGCGAGACCTGCCTCACCGCCACCAATCCGGCGCCACCGCCTTCGTCACCTTCCGTCTCGCAGACTCACTGCCCGCAGCCAAACTCCAGTCTTGGCATCGCGAACAAACGGAGTTTCTGGCAAGCCACCCGAAGCCATGGGACGAGCAAACTTGGAAAACCTACCGACGCAACTTTCCCCAGCGACTCGAAGAGTGGTTGGATGAGCCACATGGCGAATGCCTGCTGCGCCAGCCCGACATCGCCGCCGTAGTCGAATCCGCCTTGCGCCATTTTGATGGTGATCGTTACGTGCTCGACGCCTTCGTCATCATGCCCAACCACGTCCACGTGTTGGTCAAGCCGCTCCCGGGCCACACTTTGGAACAAATCCTCCACTCTTGGAAGTCATACACAGCCCATTGCATCAACAAGCAACTCGGCCGCTCCGGGCAAATTTGGGAACATGAATCCTTCGACCATCTTCTGCGGAGTGAGAAACAACTTTTGCGCCTGAGTGCTTATATCCGGGAGAATCCGGAGAAGGCGGGCTTGGTGGATGGATTCATCGTGGGGCGTGGACTTGGGCTGGTTTGCGGCGGAGACGAGCCACAGGATTTGTATCCTGAACCACCACGCGGGACGCCTGGATTCACGGATTCAGCAAGCCGGAGGCTTGCTGCTACCTGCCATGTGAATCTCATCATCATTGCCACACGCCGGGAACGGGGTGACTATCGGTCTGCCATTGGCCGCCACCTCACACTTGCCGTCACTGCGGCCGAGCACTGGAATCACACGCCCGGATGTCAAATTGTTGGTGTGGACCTCGCTGGATTTGAGGACATCAGCACCCGCGCCCATTATTTCCGTGAAGATTTTCTCGCCGTCCATCGCTGCGGACTTGCTCTCACCGTGCATGCCGGGGAAAACGACGACGCTGAGGGAATTTGGAGTGCCGTGTTTGATCTCAATGCCCGCCGGCTCGGCCACGCCCTCAGCCTTCGGGAGTCACCTGACTTGCTTCGTTCTGTCGCGGACCGCCGCATCGGCATTGAAATGTGTCCCTACGCCAACTTTCAGATCAAGGGCTTTGCCATGGACGAATCATTTGTCACACAGGCAAGCGGGACGCATGCCACCACCGTTCCATCAAGCCAGAGGCTTGATGCCACATACCCGCTGCTCGCCTACCTCCGTGCTGGCGTTTCTGTTACCGTCAACACCGACAACATTGGCATTTCCGCCGCGTCGCTCACCGAAAATTTTCTGCTTCTCCCGCGCCTGTGTCCGGGCATCCGCCGCCTTGATGTCTTACAACTGCTGCGCAATGCCATTGATCAGTCTTTCCTCGACACTGCCGCAAAAAGCCACTTGCTTGCAGAAATGAACATCTCTCATCGTTGATTCCATGCACCTTCTCCAACTTGCAGGCGGACAA